>NZ_BAABGA010000047.1:0-53951 GCF_039541335.1 Novipirellula rosea
AAGTCCCAGGCGATCGATCCGTCATTGGTTCCGGTCTGAGTGAGACTGACGCTGGATGCCAGTGCCGTCGCCAACCCAGATGGAATCGTAGGTCCGGTCGTCGTCGTGCTGCTCAATGCAACCGATGAGTTGATCAGATCCGTCTCGTCGGCTTCCGCAAAGGTAACGCTACCGCTGTCAGTTAGATTCGGCGCTGTCGCGTCTTCGGTTACGGCGCCAGTGACATCGACCACGGTAATCGTCGGCTGGTCGTTCGTTCCCGTGATCGTGATCGTGACCGTCTCGGTATCACTCAGCGGTGTGCCATCATCGTCGGTCGCGCTGACCGTGTATGTCAGGACCAAGGTTTCGCCAGTAGCCAGAAAGTTGAATGCTTCGCTACCGCTGTTAAAGTTCCAGGTTAACGTGTTGGTAGTTTCTGTATTATCAAGGATCGCAGTCGGACTGACCGACAAGAAGCCTTTCGATATCGTATTCGTCAAACTCAGCGGCACGTTGCCGCTTCCTGTGCCGCTGATCCCAACCGAATCCACGTTTGCGGTGACCCAATCGGAAATATCCTGATCCGTCACCGTTAACGTACCGCTGCTCGTCAAGCCGCTGTCGGTTTCGGTAAGTCCAGCCGTATCCGGACCGCCGGTGATTACCGGAGCTTCGTTCAAGTCATTGACGCTAACCGTCAGCGTTTCTTCGTAGACATTCGATGCGGAGTCCGTCACCCGTACCGTGACGCTGTAAGACGACTGCGACTCGAAATCGAGCGTGCCGTCGGTCAGGACAAGTTCGTTGTTGCTGCCGCCGCCAATCGAGAATTTGGCAGCATCGGTTCCTCCGACAATGCTATAGGCGAACGTTTCGCCGGCATCCACGTCGGTTGCCGTCAGGGTACCAACGCTGTAGCCGCTGGATGTGTCTGTGTTCTCATCGACCGACATGCTGTTGGGCGCAATGTCGGTGGGTGCCTGATTGTTCGGGATTGCCGTGAAACCCGAGATCTTTTCAGCTCCCGCGGTTAGACCGATGTCCGATCCATCCATGATCAACTGGGCTGTCACAGCGCCATTTCCCGATCCAGCAACCAGCGTGGTTTGCGTGACGGAAAGGGCAACCAAATCGTGCTTTTTGATACTTAGACTGTTGCTGCCAACGTTGGTGTCTTTGTCGATGGAAACGAGGATCGTACCCGCAAGAATCGTGTGTCCACCAATGACAGTGTCCGATTCGTACAGTTCAACTCCGTTGATGTTTTCGCTAAACTTGACGTTGGTGTCCGAACCGTCCAGCAACGTCCTCACCGTGCCGCTGGTCGTACCGGCCCCAACGTTGGTCGTTTCGTACAGCAACAGTGACGTGCCGGTGCTCATCAGGAAGTCACCCGCCTGCAGCGTGGTGTCGCCGACCACGGTGTTCTTTTCGACCAGTGAAATACTATTCAGATCTTGACCAGTCGGATTCTCCAACAAGACGTAGAAACGTCCCGAGGAATAATCGCCCACCGAATCGGCGCGGAAGACAATGATATCGGAATTAGCGACTGTCAGAGTATTCGTGCTGACCAACGTCTCCGCGTCCTGCGTGGAAAACAGGATATCGCCAGCAAGCAGATTAAAATTGGAACTGCCTACCTGGATATTGGCGCCGACGTAATGCAGAGCATCGATTTTGGTGTCGCCGCCAAAGTTGTCTAGATTGAAAACCGATGTGGCTGTTGCAGTCGTGATTCCGTCAACCGGTTCCAACTTCAGGTTAGGATCGCCCAACGCAATAATTTCACCGCTGGTCCATGAGTTGAGGCCTGCGGCACCTTTAGAATTGACATCCCCGTCGGTGCTGAACCAGAACGCCGTGTCGTTGGCAGCGGCCGTTAAGTAGGCAAGATTCTCGTCCCATAGAAACAAGAATGGCTGAGTGGTTGTTTCACCGGAGTTGTTTTCGACCTCATTCCGCTCGCTCCAGGATCGTCCGTCCCAAAGCGGGCTGTTAATGTCGCCACCGGCGTCGAGTGCCGTCAGCATGATCTGATTGGTCTCAGGGCGGCTGGTCAGTGTGATCGTTCGAACCTTGTCTCCAAGGTCCACTCCCGACGCTTCGGCTGACCATCCGCTCCCGTTGGCCCAGGTGCGATAACTGAATCGGTTATCGTTTTCCGTATAGACCGCCAGCAGGTCGCCCGACTGCGATTCGAACGCGACCGCGACGCTACGGAACGTATTGTTGCTCTCAGAGGTTGAGGCCAATAGTTTGTCGCCCCAACTGCTGCCGTTCCAGACGGCCAGCCAAGTCTCGTTGTTGGCCGTATGAGCCGAGAAGGCAATCCGGTCACTGGTGGGATCCGATGCGACGCTGGACCAAGTGACTTGTCCCGTGACGCCGCCCGGTGGCGTCAGGTCCTGTTGAGCACCCCATGTAGTGCCGTTCCAAATACGATAGTGCGCGCTCGATGTATTGTCACCGTAGACGACCATCGCATCACCGCTTTGTTGCTCATAAACAACCGCGATTTCGGTGTTACTCGCACCCGCAATCGTCGAGAGTGTCTGGGCGTTCCCCCAATTGTCACCGTCCCAAACAATGGCAAAGTCCTGGTTGCTGGCGTTGCTTCCGACTAGCACCAACTCATCCGAATCGGGCGCGGTCGCAAGTTGCAACTGCGAAGGCTCACCGGAAACGGGGGTCGTGATCGTGTTGGTGGCCGACCATGTGATGCCGTTCCAGACCTTGTAGGACGCTCCGGAGGTACCCGTCGTGCCGTTGTTCCAGACCAGGATGGCATCGCCGGATAATGATTCGTACTGGACCGCAAATCCGTGCTTGGTCGAGTCGCTGACGGTTGCGAAATCATTAAACGTAAACGCGGTCCAGCTGCTCCCATCCCACATCTGGCCGCTGAGGTTACCTGCCGCATCGACCCCGACCACGATTTTCTCGTCACGGTCTGGCGACTCTGAGCCGGCCAGGACCCGCCACGGCCCATCAATATTGCTTGTCCCAACCGCAATGCTGAAGTCTGTTCCATTAAAATCGCTCGCCTGGGGCGTGGTACCACCACTTTCCGAAAAAATCAGTGTGGATGGTCCATCGAACGAAGTATCAATGATGTTCTGCAGCGTGACTGAAATCGCCTGGGTGTCAGTACCCCCAGCACCGTCACTGACTTGCACTGTGACTTCGTAAACGTTGTCACCGTCGAAATCGAGCGGGGCTTCATAGTCGCGTGCGGCCGTAAATGTCAAAATTCCGGACGTTCCACCGATCGAGAACAAGCCTGCATCCACACCGCTGATGGTATAGGTCGCTGCTGTACTATCGATGTCAGTCGACGTGACGGTTGTGACTGCCGTCGTGTTTTCATCGACGCTAATCGCCGCGGTGGGTCCGCCGCCGTTGGAATCGATCACCGGCGCATCGTTTGTTCCTGTGATCGTCACGGTAACCGTCTCAGTATCACTGAGCGGCGTGCCGTCATCATCGGTGGCACTGACGGTATAGGTCAGGATCAAAGTTTGCCCGGTAGCCAGGAAGTTGAACGCTTCACTACCGCTGTTAAAGTTCCAGGCGAGGGTGGCGCTGTTCTCGGTTCCATCGAGAATGGCGGTGGGCGTGACGGACAGAAAACTTTTCAGTGTGCTATTGTCCAAGCCGACGGGCACGCTGCCCGATCCTGTGCCGCCAACGGTAACCGAATCAACGGCTGCTGTGACGTTGTCAGTCGTGTCAACGTCACTGACCGTGAACGAGCCGCTTCCCGTCAGACCGGCATCGGTTTCCGTCAGACCAAGCGTATCCGGTCCGCCGGTAATCACCGGTGCATCATTGACGGGATCCACGGTCACAGTCATGACTGCATGCTGGCCGGAAGTGACGCTTACATTATCAAAGTAGCCCTCGACCCATTCATCGGTGGTGGTACTGTCGTTGTTAGTTGCAACCAGCGACAGCGTGTGTGTGCCCGGACCAAGCATGATCGTCGTTTGGTAAGATTGCCAACCACTGTCAAAGACAGCACCACCGTTTCCATCACCGACTTGATGTATCAGAGACGTGTTCGTATCGGTGCCGTAGGGCGTGCCGTTGACTTGCAAAAGCAGTTCGCCGTACTCGTTCAATTCATACTCGCTGCTCATCCGCAAACGGTAATCGGTCGATATTGTGATCTCGGTCGTTTCGGTAAGCGTGAAAGTATTCGACCAGCCGCCAGAAGTCGTTCCACTGGTAATGGCCGATCCTAGATCAATCCGCAACCCACCGCCACTGGATCCTCCAGTCCCATTGTAAGTACCGTCTGCAAAACCGCCATTGACGATATCAGTATAAACAAAACCGTCGGCATTAGCATCAAAGGTGCCTGTTAGTTGTGGCGTGATCGTTGCGTAATCGCTGTACTCGGTTCCGTCATGAACGCGGTATTGAAAGTTGTCGTAGCCAACACCATTGGCGTTTTGAGCAGTGGTGAAGGTCAATAGTCCTGAATCGATATCGGCTCGGCTGATCTCCTGGTTGAGTGTGACCAACGTACCGTTGAGCTTCAATTGACCCAAAGTAGGCAGATCGACCACTTGGATCTTGCTCAGCGGATCGCCGTCCAAGTCCGAGTAGCCAAAATCCGAAGCACTGAAAACAAAGGGGATATCCTCGGTTGCGTTGACACTGCTATCGACGACCGTTGGTGCAGAGTTCGTGCCGGTCGCGGTATTGAATGTGTCCAGTCGCTGTGAAAAGATTCCGGTCGTGTCGCCGGTCCCCTGACCGCTCCAGACAACGACAGCCTTGCTTCCGGAGTAGGCGACTGATGGATCCGTTTGGTTGCCGGAGGTGGTCGAGTTGACTAGGGTTTCACCGCCCATCCGGATACCATCGGAATCAAAATGTTGGACATAGACTCCATAGCCGGAACCGTCTTGACTGCTACTACGCCAAGTAACAATAAAATCGCCGTCGCTGTTGAGGTCGATATGGGAACTAGTTTGATCGCCCGACGTAAATGTATTGACTAAGATCTCACCACCTAACTTCGTTGCTGTAGCGTCGAATCGTTGAGCGTAGATACCGTATCCACTGCCGTCTTGGTTGCTGCTTTCCCAGCTCACGACAAAGCTGCCATCACTCGCAGCAGCAACGGAAGGCAACCATTGATTTCCCGAAATCGTCGTGTTAGCTCGAAATTCACTTCCGCTCGTAGTTCCATTGGCATTGAATCGCTGGCCATAAACTCCATATCCTGATCCATCTTGTCCATTGCTCTCCCAAACGATTACAAAGCTGCCATTGTCGGCGACGGCAATCTCGGGAGAAACTTGCGTGCTACTCGTGTAAGTGTTGGCTTTGGTGTTGGAGCCTTGGGCCACACCACTTGAATTGAAACGCTGAAAATAAATGTCGGAGTTCGATGCGTTGTCAAACGTGACGACGAACGAACCGTCCGATGCAAAGTCAATCGCACTGTAGTCCTGAGCACCCGATAATGTGCTAACGAGAGTTTCACCTGTGATTGCCGTCCCAGCCGAGTTGTACAAACGCATATACGTTTCGTAGGTACCTGAGCGGTTATCGCTCCAAGTGACCGCGAAGTTCCCGTTGTCGGCCATTCCAACGTTCGCCCATTCCTGATTCGATGACTGGTTCGAATGAACTTTGAATTCAGAAACTTTTACGCTTCCATCGGCGTGGTAGACGGCTGCCCATACGTCGTTGTTGCCACTACGTCCGTCTTGCCAAGCCACCACGTAGTTGCCACTGTCATCCATGGCAACGTTGCCGCCACCGTTGGGAGTGGTAGCCTGAGTGTTAATGGTGACTTGATTGACTAGGGTTTCGCCTCCCGAGGCATTCAGGTCAAGCAAACCATGCCAATACTCCTGTGCACGTATGCCTACAAACACTTCGGTGGTCACGTCACCGACCGAATATTCCAAAACCCAGTCACCCCCCAGTTCGGTGTGCCCTGTCGCATCATCACTAGCGGCGACATCGCAGTCGCACACTGCCGCAATCTGCTGGATCAGTTCACGCCCCGACTCAGTACTCGCTAGATCACAGCCATAAATCAAAATGTCGGCGTCGGCATCGAGAGATAGACCCCAGCGTGCAATACCGCTCACATAAGTTTGGCTCGTTTGGGCGTCAAGCCGCGTCGATCCTAACTGTATGCTCTCGCCGTCGCCATGGCTGAGCAAATGGATCGCGTCAACGCCGGTAAGTGACGCCATCGTTTCGCTGATCTGCTCGATGCCATCACGGTCCGAGTCGAGCTGGATGATCAACCATTGTGTTTGGTCTTCCGCACTATCCCGGAGATCCGCGAGTAGGGTGTCAGCATCTTCCACACGCGAATCAACAAACACCACTTCGATCGGACTGGCAGGATCGAAGCCGGGTGCATCGACAATCGTGTGAGTCGACTCCGTTCCGCTGGTGTTATCATTCTCACTCGCCTGCGGTGCATTGAGTGTCATCGGATCGACAACTGTTCCATCCGCGTCATTGAATTGTTGAAGTAGCGTAGCGACCAAATCGAGATTGACCTCGCTGAGGCTCTCACTCACATCAAGACCTTCGCCACTGAGAAGGATGCGTTCTTCTAGCGGATAGAAATCAAATTCGCGAGGCATGAGATTAGGCCAGTTTGCTCAATGAGTTGTGTTAGACAATGGGAATAAAAGCTCTGAGGCACCCTAGTCGCTCACACAATACCTCCTCATGCCCCGATGCTGTCATCGGTCTATTCGGTATCCACACTCAACCCTGTTGAAAGACGTAACGGTTGCGTTGCCAGTAGCGATTACGCGGCCGCGGTTATCTGGGAAAAGTTTCCCTAGGATATTTCAGGAAATGGGCACATTTTGCCTTGGTCGATACCTGCATTAATGCGGTACGGAAATTCTTAAATTCCTATGAAAGACATGTGTCCGTAATCGGTCACATGTGTTCCTAGTTCCCCGATACCGTATTGAAGATAGATAGACGGCATATTTTGTTTGTGGCAAGCTTGGTAATCCGACTCGCTTTTTTAGGTCTGGTCGCGCTTGCGGTTCATCACTGGTCTCGCGGCGGCGCCACCGAGCTTGCGTAACACCGAATCTGATCACCTCGGCGGGGAAATGCCAGCTTCATTCAAGTCGTAGCTCGTTCCATTTGTGCCTCTGGGGGGAGCAGCTTCTCAACTAAAGGCAAGAGCTGTTCTGCCAATGCGTTGTCTTCTAGCCGATCAGTGAGGCGAATTCCCACGTTACAATATCCGCCTCCAATCTCAATCGAATGCACAGCGAGTCCCAGTAAGGTCACCGGATGCGGATCGACGAATTTTTGCGAAGCAAGCCAGATACTGACGGCCACAGGAATGAGATCTAGGGATCGCGACAGTAAAACTGACATCCCGTTATCTGAAACATCGCGAGTTAGGCCGATGATAGATTGGTCGATCAGAAATGAACTGCCGCAACGAGGTGTGACAAGCACAGGCAAAGTTCGACTGTAACGATTGTGACATCGACCATCTTCCACGTCAAAAATAACTCTCGGCGTGGTAAGGTCCAAAATGCGTCGTAACGTCGCCTCTGCACGACATTCCTCTTTGCGTTTTAAAAACGAAAACATCAGCGGGCTCCTTTCTTTTCTAGTTTTCAATCATAGGTTCGTTTTTAAGACATTTAGAAAAAAAAGAAAAGTTGTACTGGTTAAGGAATCCGCGGACAGCACTGGTCATGCAATTAGTTGATGAAAGGCGTTTTCATAGAAACATGATTGCAACAAGTCTGGCGACGAAAATTGCTCAACTAGAACTTATGTTCGGCGACAGTTAGTTCTCCGCTTTAGCGACAATTAGCGCATTGCCTCAACGAATTCGGATACCGAACGATATTGGTTGCCTCAGTTGAAAGATATCTGTCAATCACTCTCAGCGAGCCGATTCAAGCATAAGGAAAGCGATCAAACGTTACAGCGGGTGACTGCATCGATCGGAGTCGCAATATTACGTGAAAACGATACTCCAGTGAGTTGGTTTCACCGTGCTGATAAACTTCTATATTGTGCAAAGAAAGACGGCCGAAACGGAGTGAAGGCTGAACGCCGACTCAGTTCTTAAACAATCTTCAAAAACGTCTTGCGTAACGCTCTGGTCTGAATGAAAAACTGGGTGACGAATGTCCATTTCGTCACTCAGAATCGCACAGCTGGAGGGAAGCTATGCCAAGCGGATCATAACCATTTAACATTGCTTTACAAGAGATTGGATTGATAACTTGGTCTCTAATTGGTTGCTAAGCGTCAAAAGTGTATCATCAGAAAACTGCACAATTTGAGTTTAACATTGACACCGAAAACGCAGAGAGAAGTTCGAGCTCGCAGCCGAGATGTCGCTGTCGAGCAAGAACGTTCTCGCGAGGAAGTCGTTGAAAAGATTTTGAAGCAAATTGCGATTTGTGTAGCCGCATACGTTTTTTTGATCCTGCGAACGTCTGATCATAAAAAACTCGGGCGAATTCCAAACAGCTTGCCCGCACCTACGGCAAGTTCACTATTTCAGTTGGACTGCTTGCCACGAGCGATAAAGTAAGCGAATGCATATCCAATTACATCCTCCAAATCATGCATATGTCAGCTTAGCGTTTGACTAACGATAGGATGCATTTTACGAAGAAGTGAGAAATCGAATACAGAATCAATGGCTTTGTTATGAGCGGCACCTGTTATACGGTTCATGCCTTTTCGAGGATGCAGTTTCACCAATAGTGCTGCTTCGTACATCAGCTCGGCCCGCGATGCCTCATCGAGCGAGGTTTGTCGGTTCAATTCCAGCAGTCGGTTGGCCCGGTCCACGGATGCTTGCGATGGTCGGAATTCAAGAATGCTGCTGGGCGAAGGCGCGCAGGCAAATAGTGTCGCTATTTCCATCAAACAGCGTTGAGGCCGCGGGTGGGGTTTCGAGCGAAAGCAATTCTTTGGTCGCTCAATTCGGTCCCAACGCTTATGAATCATGGTGCCGTTTGGTATCTAAGATTTCAGCGTTCAAAAAGCGGAGACTGTCGGCCGTCAGATTCAATCGAACCGACGGTTCTTCACGACATAGTCGAGCCTATCGGACCACCAGCCGAGCCGATGCACTGCAGGCAATTTGAGATGCAAGCATGACAGGCGACTTTGGGTGCGACAAGTGGTGGGTTTGGTCCCCAATTCGACCACTCAGCGCAGCTCACTTTTACCGAGCTAGGTCTTTGCCTGCTAACGACTTACAGAAAGTCTCGCAACGTCCATTTGATCCCCTGGGGCGATCCAAACGCGGTCCTAAAACCCCAGAAGCGAGCCAAAGCTAAACACGATCCGATGGTTCGAGCTCGATTTTACCAGTCTCTCTTGGATAACAAAGTGGTCGAAAGCAGGGCGGCTCTCTCTCGGTATCTAGGTGTTACCCGCGCACGCGTCACGCAGGTACTGCGGCGGCTGCGGAACGATACAGAATGAAGGCGAGAGTCGAGAGAATTATCTAGATCTCAAATCCCATATCTAATTTTGGGTGAGCGCCCTGAGAATGGTCTCACTCTGACGTTGACTCGATCCGAAAAGCCTCTTTCACTCGATTGAAACTGGAAGGCAAAATCGAAAAGCTCGTAATTGGAAAGTAATCGCAGAGTCAACGTGGGGTCTCGTCGCAGTTTAATTTTTGGTACTGAGCAATATCGGTACGTGTCAGATATGGATCTCGTCGTGGACCGAGAATTTACCTGGAGACTGGACGACGCAGCAAAGTCGCAATTTCCAAATGCCTTCGTAGGATGAGGGGCTTCCCAGTGAACTTCTACGGCGGGACCAGGATTCAAAGTACGTCGAGTCGCTTGACGAAAGCTCCATTTAACTAGCAGCAGAATCATGAAGACGCCCGCCCGATCACCCAAACTCCAAGCGATTGTTGCGCGGGTGATTCAGACGCTCAAACATGAAATTCTAAATGCTTTTTGCGTGATCAACGAGCAGCACTTGGACCACATACTTCGCGTATCACAAGATTGGTACAATCATTGCCGCGACCATACTGCGAGAAGTCATCTGCCGCCTGCGCGATAAAGAAGAACTCGGCGGACACTTGAAGTCCTACCACACCTCGGCGTGACCGATTCACTCGAAAAGATCGGGTCGCGCATGCGTAAATTGCTGCGTTGATCGAAACCTGCCCTGTGCCTAGGCGTCATGACATCCGTTTAGACAAAGCGATTTACCGCGACGAAGCGCATTGTGGCAAGTACGACAGACTCCCAAATTAACCCGGTGGCTTTCTTTTTCCAGAGTTGGAAACCGGCGATCCCACCGGAAATCACGCAATTTCGGTGGTGCAACATTTTTGTACCGCGCGCTATTTGTTCTTCCCTTTTCCGCTGCCCCCGCCTTGTTTTCTACCGTTTTGGGAGATCGTAATCGTCTGTGATGCGGCAAAAGATTCTCCCCCCAGTGTACTCCCGTTTAACGTCGCTTCGGTGTGATCCGCAGTGAGTCCGGTTTGAGTGACATCAAACGAAGCGATCAGGTCAAGTTGACCATCTCCATTGATGTCTTCGTAACGAATCTGAGGCGTCAAGTGCTTCTTGTGGCGACGTAGAGAATCTTCGTTTCCCGTTGCTCCAAAACGCAGCGAGTCGATATCGATCTGCGTGGCATCCAAACCGTCGGTCGTGAAGATGGCCACTTCGACTATGCCACGTTTGAGCGAGACTGCATTGTTGTCGTCTCCGGGTTGAATGTCGATGCTGGCGGCGACCACTTCCACCAGATCGTTAAGTGATACCGTGACTATTGCAGTTGAGGTCAGGTTGCCATCAGAAACTGCAACTTGTAGCGTAAACTCAGGCGTCGTCTCAAAGTCTAATGGCGATGAGTCCGCGACAGTAATGTTGCCGGATCCATCAATTGCGAACGCGCCGGACTCGTTTCCCGACGTGATGGTAAAACTAAGATCGTCCCCTTCGACATCGCTTGCCGTTACGGTACCAATCGCTGTTCCCGCTTCAGCGTTCTCGTCAACGGTAAACGATTGATCCGATACCGACGGAGCATCATTGACGGCATTGACTTCAATCAGCACCGATGTTCTTGACTGACGCCCAAACGTGTCTTGAGCGATATACGAGAACCTTGCTTCGCCTGTGAAATTTGGATCAGGAGTGAACGTAATGGTTGCATCCGGATTCTCGGCGACACTGCCGCCAATGATATTAACAATCCGTTCGATTTCCAGCGAATCGCCGTCTGGATCAATATCGTTGGCGAGGATGTCAATCAAAACCGAAACGTCTTCATCGGTGGATGTGAAGTCGGGATTTGCAAGAGGCCCTTGATTCTCATAGGCACCAATATCTTTACCCCAAAAGCCAGGGCGAATGAATCCGCGTTGGTCGTGCGTTGGTACCGCCAAGTTTGGCGCTGAATTTTGAGCATTGGGCGCGGCAGCGTCAACAGCCGGGCTGCCCGGCAGTAAAGCGTGGGTTCGTGTGGCGCCACCATTCTCTTGCAGCGGGCCAAGCAATGCACTGATCCCCACGACGTCACCTGGTCCAGTAAAGATAGCAGCCGCCCCCGAATCAGATACCAAATTGTTACCTAAGCTAAACACGCTGTCATTCGGATCATCAACATCCGATGGAGACCGCGTCTGCAGTGACGCCCCCGGAGCAGTATTGCCTTCAAAAATGGTGTTAAGAACTAGCGTCGTTCCTGACCAAATATACATACCTGCACCGCTTTGCGGTGCGCCTGTCGGTGTTCGGCCGACCTCATTACCGGTAATCGTGCTGTTGACGATTCGGAGTGGTAGATGACCACTAAGCGATGATATTCCGCCGCCTTCTCCCTGGGTCGTATTGCCCGAGATGGTTGTGTTGACGATGTCAGTCTCGGTAGATGAAAGCCAGATTCCGCCGCCTCCGGAACCGATGACCGCCGTGCCACCCGTATTACCAGCGATGGTTGATTGATCGAGCAATAGACTCGCCGTGGCGATGCTTAAGCCACCCCCAAGTGTCGTTGCAGTGTTGCCGCTGATATCCGTCTGGTGGATGTTCACATGCCCGTTGCCCGGCTCCGCCAATTCCCCTTGTGAACCTTGCACATAGATGCCGCCACCAGCGCCAATGGCAAAGTTGTCGGTGATCTGCGATGTCAGGACCGTCAAGTCACCGTCACCGAGGAATCGAATGCCACCGCCAGGGATCGCCTCACTGTTGGATGCCGAGCCATTATCCGCGATGATTGAATTGGACACCGTTGCATCCGAAACCGATTCAATAGACAACCCGCGGTATAAGTTCCACTGGAATCGCGAATCTTCGATGGTGGCGACCATCTGATTGGTTCCAGCGTTTTCAAGTTGAGCGTTGCCTATCCGAATACCGGCTCGGTTGTTGTTGCGAGCACTCACGCCCGAAATCTGAACAGCCTGGGAGGTGTTAAATATTCCTGCACCTGTAGCTGTGTTTCCTGAGAGCACTGAGTGAGTGATGGAAACGACGTCGGAGTAATACGAGAAGATTCCGGCAACCAATCCGCCATTTGAACGTGTACCGTTATTGGTGACTTGCGCGCCGTAAATCGAGACGTCCGATACGTGACGCAAATCGATTCCGTTGTCGATGTTGTTGCGAAACACTGATGCTGTTACGAAAAGTCGATCGACTTCGGACGAATACAGTCCCTCACTGTTGTTATCATTAAAGTTGCTATTGCTAATTGACACATCATTGACGAGCTCGGAATAAATTCCGTCTCCCCCGTTCCAGTGCGACCAAACATTATTTATTGATACCGACGCAATTTGGTAGTTGTAGATTCCGTGGTCGCCGTTGTTATCGAACCTGCTGTTGTTGACGATCAAGTCGCCTGAGTAACTCGAAGCTAAGCCGCCTACGTCATTACCATATGAATGGACTCGTTCAACGACCAAGGTGTTTTCAACGGGGGCTACAGTCCCCATTTGCTCGATGCCGTGGTAGCCACCGGTAACCTGCAAGTCTCTCAAAGCGATGTAACCATTGAGATGCGGCTGAGTTGCAATTGTGCTTAGCCCTTCAACTCCCGAACTGCCATCGATGTAGACGGCTTCTTCGCCCGCGGGTCCTGTACCGGGGAGCCCCTGGATTTCGAGTCGCCCGTCCTGTGCAGGAATCAATAGATTCTCTACATAGGTACCAGGCTTGATCTGGATGACATCGTCCTGGCCGCCATTGGCGGTCGCAACATCGATAGCGTCTTGGATCGTGGAAAAATCGCCACTGCCAGCGAGGTCGACCACATAGGCTGCCAGTAAACGTCGCGATTCAACATGCTCAAATCGCGGTACGAAACGTCGTTGTTGACGTTGGTTCGCACGACGATGCGTTTGCTTTCGGCCGAAAAACCGCAACACGCTTTTGGAAGACATTCAATACTCTCCGTGGTCGCTTTTCAAAGTGAACGCCGAGGAGCACTGCTACTGCCCTATGGTGCCCCGCCTGACAAAAAACTTAACGCCTACGGTTAACCGTGTAAAGCAAATTGGGCCAGAAAGTAGTTTTCATGGAAAAACGTCGCGGGAATCTGTCCAAAACCAATGGATATGCTTTTTTAGATCGTATGACGACAAGCGGGCAAAATAAACATTCAGCAATAGTTCCACTTATCGAATACGCTGCAATTTCTTTCTAGAAGCGTTCTCAAAGTTTTATTGATGCTGCAACTTTCGTACGTTCTCTCGTCGCCTGTGTGTTGTAGAAACTACGTTGGTTCTGGACAACAAATCACCCATAGCGTAACCGGCGAGGTTGTCGAGCCAGTGCCTATCCAATCGCTAGTGCCGGATGTTCCACTCGTCGACGGTTCGTATGTGACACTCAGCTTAAAAGAAGTTGCCGGCAGTGACTTGATCAGCAAACATGCGAAGTTACTCGGCCTGTGCATCCAAGATTTACTTTGGTGTGCGGTGTCCCTTCTCAACACGGTAGTTTTCCAGATCCACGTCGAGTGATTTTTTTCACTCAGTGCTTACAACTCAGCGAGATTGCTAAGTCAAATGCGATACGGCCCATCTAAGTTGAGAACTTACACACCTGATTAAAGCTGGCGATCTGCAAGAACACTGGAACTAATGTCCCTTGCACAACCTCCTCGGTGTCTTGAGGTAACCCAGCAAGCGGAACATCGGTGCGAGTAGCTTGTCTTGGTTGCACTGAACAAGTCGGCGAAAGGCTCCTTCATTTCTCTCGCCTGCGGTTCAAGCTCCGCTAGCGATCGCTTGAACCGCAGGCGACGTCCGCGCAAATTTCGTCGATGGTCTTTTGCAACTCCGACGCTGCAAGCGTCGGGTCTTGATCGAGCGGTATGGATTCAGCGAATGCCTTGGCTGCCGCCAAGATTCGAGATTGCTGCTGTGGATACCGCGATGCTGTCAGACTCGCATCGACGATACAACCGAAAACGTCGCCCAGAATTACCGATTGGTTGTATCGCTTGGCCGCTGCCGACACCGAATTTGGCGATTGCTGCTTTGTGAACTCAGCCGCACGCATCAAAATCAGCAATCCAAATTCCGATCTGCACTTCCGGGCTAATTCTGCCGCGAGTGCGTTGATCGATCGGCACTGCGTCTTCCAAATACTTTCAATCATCGCCCCCGCAAAGTCGGGGCCGAGGTCGTGCTCCATCCCAAGTGCTTGTAGGGTGGATAATTGAACACCTCCGGGATACATCATCGTTCAAACTTCTCGATCACCAATCTTATGGACAAACGAATCCAATTCGCCTTGCGTTTGTTTTGATCCGTACTCAACCTTGCCGGATACCGTCGAACTTCTGTTTTCAATTCTCCGCAAACTCAAATCTCTCTGACGCAAGCAGACGAAGCCAAAGCAACCTCATCCACATTTTTGAAAACAAAGGGGCATCCACATCGGGATCAATCCGCGTCAATGACTGATCCACGTTCGAAGCGGATCAGCTTCGAGATGATTTCACGCAGTTGAAGCGATTTGAGCGAATGGTTGCTGTCCAACGTCGTATTGTCGGCAAACTCTTTTACAGCCGCGAATATTCTGGGGGCGATTCGCGGATGACGTGACGCGGCGTGTGATGCGTCCTGGATCGCAACGACGAAGCAGGTCAATTCAACCGACTGAATGAGTCGCTTGCCAAGTTCTGCATCCGAACCAGGGGTCGTTTGGTCACAGAACTCTGAAGTACGACGATGAATGAAGTCGATATAGTCGCCGTCACACCATCGTGCCGCTCTAGACTCTTCCTCTCGGGCAATCGCACATTGAGTAGCCCAATGGCTCGCTATCAAAGACTTGTGAAAATCGTACATGACATGTGGGAGTACAGTATGCGAGCACAAAGGAATCGAGACGAGGCCCGAAAGGTGTCCATTTCGCGACCGATGTCAAATGCCGTTTTGACGTAGACCACTTTCCCAGAAGTATAGTCGACCGGCTACCCTCGCTGCACAAGGTCGAAGCTTAACCAGATTCCGACGTCACTTTACGATTGGGAACGCATAGGTCAGCAATGGTTTGTGTGAAATCGACACAAACGTTTAGTGAGTCACAACTGAGCACAGCGGCACTGTTAAACCTTCGCGTTGCTTCGATGATCTGCGAAGCGAGGTGCGGACGCCGTAGTGCAGCGTTAGCGGCACACGCAATGCTCTCGATGAAGTGAGACAGAGTCAGAAACTCGGACTGACGCACATCCAACTGGTGCGAAGTCAAAGGAGGGTCCAGTTCACAAAACTCGGCAGTGCGACTGAGAATGATCTCGGAAAACTCTCCACCACAACGAGCGGAACATCTCGATGCAATCGCAAAAGCCGATTCACATTTGCAACGCCAAAGCGAAATGAATCTACGTTCGTCGTCGGTAGCAATCATCGCTCTCGTAAGAAACAACTCTTTGACATTCCTATAACGATCTTGGCAGTGTATCGCGACAGTCAAGCACATGCAATTAATTGAAACCGTCCCCGGGGTCGACCTAATGACAAGGTGAACGAATGTTTGCCGACGGTCTACTCAATGCCCCACTTTCCGCAGCCCTATGGTGTTCTGTACCGTTCCGAACTTTCAACACACGGACGCAAAATGCAGCCAGATGGCAATGACGATCAGATTCAGTCGAGAGTAAATTATTTGGCAAAAGCGAGAAGCATAATCAAACAGGCGTCTAATGTAGACGAAAGCCGCTTTGTTGAATTACTACGAATAAGAAGATTGGAGTTGGCGGATGGCCAACTTGTCTCGGGGAACGTTGTACGATTGTCGCTGCGCCCCCTAATCGATTCCGAACATGATTTTGAACTGAAACAAGGTCTAGAGGCGACGATCTCTGCAGTAATCGAGTGCACTCAGGGTCGGGCAAGGATGGCAAAAAGAGAACAGGACTGGACCGTTTACGCTGTCATATCCGACAGTCCGGCTTTGTGTCAAAGTGCGATCACATGGCTGGCGCACAAAGCCATGAACAATCATTGGAGCTTAGTGCAGGATTTCGAACCGCTGACTATCGGCTGACGGCCCGCCGTTTGCATCCCAGTGTCGAGTCGTCCCTTAAGAACGCCAAGTCAAAGTGGCTGGGGGACGATTGGTCGATCAAAGAGCATTCCGATGGCAGATCCACCCGAATCCAAACAAAAATTACCCGGTCGATCCCGTTTACGAAACGCATTACTCTGGGGCTTGTTGTTCTGTGTGGTCGCGTTGGTTATTGCCATCATCGTCATCGGTGTAACGGTTAGTGGCGCTTAACAATCGACACAGTTCAATCTTTATTTTCTTGCCACTGTTCTCTGGCGTTTGTGGGGGCTCCTTTTCTCAGCTTGCTGTCGACCCGACGCATGGATGCCACAAAGGTTTTTTGGCTTTTTGCCTCACACCCCCAACGGCAAAGATGCTGCCCCCTTGAATGGTTCGTATAGTGCTATTGAGGTACCTCGAAGGCACTAAGTTACGACGGCAGGGAAAGGCAGATGAACGGGGACAGTGAGTATGGATTTCCGGTTATTGCGAGCCCGTATGATCTGGCAATCGCTAGGAAGCTGATTGCATCAGCAGATTCCGAAACGGAAGACCGGATTCAACAATCGTTGACACGGCGTGTGCCAAGGATAAGCAAACTTATCGCATCAACCCCACGAGTTAATCGACTACGTCTAAGGCCGATGGCAGGTCATGAGTCCGATCCTGACATTCACGAAAGATTGGAGCAAACCCTCGCTACAATCGTTAAAGCCACCACGGGTCATGTTGGAGTTGCCAAAAAGGGTGACGAGTATTCCGTCTTGTTCGTTTTATCCCGAAGTGAATCATATCAACGTTGTATGATTGCTTGGCTCGCGCATCACGCTTCGAAAAACAATTGGAGCTTGCTGGAAGACGTTGCGGATGCGATTTGATTCAACGATGGCACAGCATTTGAACCTGCGAGCGGGCGTAAGTTCACATGTTACGAGCGACAGGAACAGCGATGGTTGACGAGTTTATAAACGTCCGCAATGGCGAAGAGTTTGAGTTTAACGACAAACGGTACCGCAAAGTGGATGATCGTCGAGCGGTGTTGGTTTGTACTGAAACAGGCGACAGCAATGGAACGTACAACTTTTATCCCGAGGACAAAATACGTCGTAAATGTCTGATCCATTGCAGCCAGAACGATTGTGGTCCGGTGGCGAGCGAGAAGTTGCTCTAAAGGGTGGAAGGCGGCCGCGTGATGCTTAACGGCCCGCCCTCCACCGGCCCGCAATGATTCATCCGATTACAAACGTTCCAATGGCAAACCCAACAACAATGTCTCCTCCGATTGTGGTGAGAATCAGTTGCACTCAAGAAAAGCAAACGGTCTGAGGATCAAGAGACATGTTGAATGACGATCCGAAACGGGGGCCGTCAACCAGCCAATTCGGTTTTACGATCGAACCAACGGAGAACGATCGAGAACTTGCGAAACGCATGATTCACGGTGTAAAACCCGAGGACGCGGACGAGCTGTGTTGTGCCTTGAAGATGCAAGCGAGTCACACTCGGAAAAGTCCGTTTCGCGCGATGCACATTCACCGGTTGGTGCTTCGACCGATGATAGGACACGATTGCGATCCCGACATCGAGCACCGGCTCGAGGAAATCATCGCTACGATTGTCGCGGCTTCGATTGGCCACACGAAGATTTCGCAACACGGCGGGGCCTACAGCGTTTTTTGCATCTTCTTTCGGACGGATGCCTTGGAACGCTGCATAATTTCATGGCTAGCACATCATGCCTCTAAGAACCATTGGAGCCTGATGGAGAACGGTGGAGATTCAGGCGACACTACAATCACCACCGGAGGTGACGCATCAAATCCCAACGTAACTGAAGAGGCGTTTGAGACGATCGATGTAAAAAAGCGAGACGCGTTTGGCAACCTAACGATTGGCGAACAATTCATCTACGCCGATACACGGTATCGCAAGGTCGATGATCGCAGAGCGATTCGCGTCAGCAACAGTTCGGGGTTTGCCGAAAACCACCTACTGTTCTACCCCGAGGACGAAATTTTCCCGTTTGCTTGATCGCGATTGCTAATAACAACGGTGGGCCGACGGCAAGCATGGAAATCGCTTGTGATGGGGATGCCGCGTGATGCTTAACGGCATCCCCCGCTAGCCCTTGATGATTTAAGCAAAGTCTATCAATCGAGCGGCGTCGGTATTTTAAAAGCGGCGGATACCAGCTTCACGCGACTTAAAAAGAGTCCTGACACACTTTATGGTTTGACATCTTTTATAGTTTCGAAATGACGACTGCACCTTCCTCGAGTTCCTCTTCTAGCTGAAAATTCGACATTGTTTGGCACCAATTGTTTTGCCCCGAGGAGTCGGAAAACAGTCGCAATCAGACGCTCGGCTAATAATCTGACAATCGCCTGCTTGAGTGCCGGCAGTACCGATTGTAGCAATTAATTTTTCGGAACTCGGAACATATCGCAAGAAATCGATTTGGATAACGACCTTGGTTTTTCTCCCCAACCTAGGCTTTTTAGCTGCGTCATGCACAGACGCATCCGGTTGTCACCCAAAAGGTGAGATTCGGTTGGACGCAGTCAAACGCAAATGGTTCTGGGGCGAAGAAACGTGTTGCAAAACGACTCAAATTGGGGGCGGCCGATCGGTCATTATGGTTTCCCGATCCATCCAACCGCGGACGATCGGGAAATGGCAAAACGATTGGTCCGCAATGTAAGATCCGAAGACACAGAGAAACTACGTTGTGTCTTGAGCCAGCAAGCTTGCCAGGCTCGAAAGCGTCCTTTCCATGATTTGAACCTTCATCGGTTGGTGCTTCGACCGAAAATCGGACACGAATGTGATCCAGACCTTCGACTGCAGCTTGAAGAGGTCGTCGCCACCATTGTCGCAGCATCAAATGGTCATACCAAGATTACACAACACAGCGGATCGTATAGCGTGTTTGCCATCTTCTTCGGCACCCACGCCTACGAACGATGTCTGATTTCATGGCTAACGCATCATGCATCGAAGAACCGCTGGAGCCTAATGGAGGACAGCGACGACTCGGAGGTCGCCCGGTCCACCACGCAAGTTGCATTACCAAAGGACAACTTGATCGAGAAAATAAGAAACTCTATCAGCGCTGAAAAGAAAGACGAGTTCGGAAGCCTCCGAATTGGCGAACAATTCGTTTACGGCGACACTCGGTATCGCAAAATCGATGCACGCAGAGCGACGCGGATCAGCACCAGATCAGCATTTGCCGAGACAGCTCTGCTTTTTTACCCCGAGGACAAGATATGTCCACTTGCTTGATCGCGGGTGTCACGGACAACCTAGGGCTGGCGGCAAGTGAGAATTCGCTTGTGATCGGGGATGCCGCGTGATGCTTAACGGCATCCCCCGCCAGCCCTTGATGATTCAAGCAAAGTCAATCAACGAGCGTCGTCGGTATTCTAAAAGAGGCGGACACCGGCTTCACGCTACCTAAAAAGAGTTCTGACACCTTTTAGGTTCTCAACGTTTTTGTTCCTTCAGAAAATGTTGTTTCGCTTCAGCGGTCTTAAATGTTAATTTAAAGTCTTCAGAGAGGTTCCATGACACATCGAGGCCGGAAACCTTGTCGAGTTGGACCGTCGCCTCCGTCGCGGTGATACGCTCGCCCGCGGATTCCAACGTAGCATCAATGAATACGATTGCATTTTTCTCGAATCGCAGACTGGCGCAGGTCACGATCGTGCCATTTTTTGGCGGTTCATCATTCTCAGACGCTGGCACGGCGGTGAGGCGGTCCTTTGATTCATTCGGCTGAAGAACGAATCGAAAACTCTTCTCCGTGCTCGGCGATGGGGCGTCATCCGCTATCGCGAAGAGAACTGTGGCGAAAACAAACGCAAAACAAGACGCGATGGTGTAGCGACGCATCAGGAAATCTCCTTGTTGGTCAAGTGATTCGACAAAAATGACATTGCAGCATGATACAGTGAGTCAGCCAGTGCCCAAACAGCAATTGCGGCTCACCCCGTCCGACCATCATTCCGAGCGACAGAACGTCCCGCGTCACCGGGGCCCGTGTGTTGAGTATCCATTCGTAAAACCGAACCTACGGGCCTCCGCGTGCACGCGATGGTTAGACCAATCGGTCAGGGGAGAGTATCGGCATCGGATTCGATGATCCTTGGCCGGAATACAATCGCCAAATCATCACCCAATTTTGGAGCACAACGCATTCCCGGCCTAAGGAGAAATTGGCGTTGTTCTGAATAGGATTCCGTTACCAGGCTGCCAACTGACTGCTTTGTAGATTCGTATTCGAGAGAAATCTGAATAGTATCGTCTAGTTGCGTAGTAGCCATGATTGATAAGGACTGCCCGTCCTTGAGTTCAATAACCCTTGGGGATCCGGAAACGAATTCAATTTCGCCAAGGATTTCGACTGGCATATCGGATGGGATTGACGAGAAATCTTGGCGAATTTTCGCCTCCTCCGCGCTCATCTTCGAACATCCGGAAATTAATAGCGGCGTGAAGACGAGAAATTGGCCAAAGATGAGGAGGTGTGTGGTTTGCATAGTTTTCTGGGTCTAACGTTTGGGATCAGCGGGCGGCGGAAATCGACATTGATCTCACCAAGAAACTCGCCTCCGCCGCTCCGTTGAATCCCATGGTTCGTCGCAGCGCAGACTTGAAAATTACTCACCAGGAGTACTAATGTCGCGAGTACCATAGTAGACGAAGGGGCGCTCCTTAGCAGTGACTTTGTTCGTCCTTCTCGCACCAGTTGCTCTCGCGCCGATAGCTTCGACGCGAATTTCACGTTTACCGTAGTAATTGAACTTTTCAGCGCCACCGCGTCGATCGCTTAACGCCACAGTTGGTTTTGCACCCTCACTTTCGATACGAATTTCGCGTTTTCCGTGGTAGACAACTGCAGGGTCTTCGTTGGCCGAAACATTGGCTGGCAGCTGGCGGGATTCGTTACCTGCCGACTCAGGCAGGCAATCGTCCGCCGTCACGTAAGAGCAAAATACAGTGAGCACAACGAGAGCCGCGATTCGATGGGTCATGTCAAATCTCGTGTTTGAGGTGTCGACGAACGGCAGTGGTCACCGGGCGACCACCAAGAAACGTGAACTCAGTAAAGACGGCGCGGTCGCTCCGGTGCACCACTTGGTTCCCCCCTTGCTTTAATCGAGTTCGTTCAACCGGTCAGTGTAGACGCCGTTGCGAAGATCGGCAAGAAACTCGTCTGGCGTATCGGTGGACAGTTGAAGCAATCCCTTCGGGATGTTTTCGTCGGTGAACGGCAGCTCGTGATTCGTACCTGGCAACATGACTGAATCGTCCCGAATCCAAGATGTATGGTCGGCCCAAAAAAACGCCGCTTCGTTGACTCCGTAAACAATCGCGTTGCCACCAATCGAAGTCCAAATTGGGAGGTAGCCATGAGGAAACAACAAGGCGCACGGATCGAGTTCGTCGATTTCTTCTTTGATGGCTGGTGTCCCAAGCAACCGGCCACCACTTGCCTCGGCAATGTCCGCTCCTTCGACCGAGCGAAGATGCTGACCGAGTGGCGAAGCAAGGAAGCGTTCGACCATGGTGTTGCGTTGAATCGCAGCATCGATCGTCGCCTGTTCGTAGCCAGACGCAGCCATCGGTTCAGTTTCAACAAGAAGATCAAACATGATTCAACGGGAGAACTTATGTTTCTACGGGAGGACAGGGTGAGAATAAGTCGTTTTGGGGTGTTCTCACGGCTTGTTCGACTTATTCTCACGTCGTGCCCCCTCTTCGGAGCGGGCTGTCCGTCGCGTCATTCTCCCCCACCGCCGGGCCAGCGTCAAGCTTATTCTCACCTACGGCATGACTCTGACGAGGGGGAATTCCCGCGGCTTGAAACCCAGGCATGCTAGCATCAACCTTGTTCGTCAGAGAATCATCAAAATGATTGCTGGCTCACGCCGCTCCAACGACCAATTCGAAATCGTTTTTGGTGAAGGGGGCAGCGTGATGGCGGACGGTGTGCACGCCGCCGGCCCATGATGATTCGATTGATGTCAATCGATAAAAGGTGGTTTCCAAATCTTCGCCAACCAAGTCGTCCGGGCCGAAGGTGATTGTCGGCGGGGTGTCACCGAACACCAAGGGCTCCAAATGTCGGGCTTAGTGTTGCATACGGCTTCATTGAACGGTGGGCCCAATGCCATGAGATGTGAGGCGCGCTGAATGGAACACGAACTGGCATTCGCTCAGTCGGACGAACGTTGACGGTCACCCGGCCCGAACGAATGACCAACCATTGCCCAAGACCCACTTGAGGGCTCGGGGCGAGTAGACCGAGGTCTCTTCGGTTTAGGTTAAGCTTTGTGTTCCCTGTTGGCCACCGGTTTCCCTGGTGGTGTCACAAGATTTTAACCCTGCCTCATTGACCCTCGGCCCCTCTCAGATCCGGACGTGCGGGGCTACCGCATCCGGCTCCCAGATTTCACTTCTCACCGCCACACAACTCCTGCCGGTTCATCGCGATCAGGTCCGTCAAACATTTCGGATTCGCCAAAGGATGAAGATCCGTGAATCGATTGAAATCGGTCCAGTTCACATAGCTCTTTTGACTGCGACGACTTAAGTGACGTTTAGCCATCCGGCGAACCTTGCTACGGTACGCCATCAGCATCGGCCAATTATCATTGATCCCATAATACTGATAGTGCCCGCGAAGTTTCGCGTTCAAGACTTGCCACATTTCGCCAACCGCAGTGGAAAGCTGATGATGAAACCAGAGCCGCATCTCTCTCAACTTCACACGCAGCTTCTTCCCCGACGTTTTCCTCTTCAGTTTGAACTTGCCCGCTCTTGAAAGACCGCAGTAGTGAGTGAATCCGAGGAAGTCGAAGGTCGCTGGGGCCCCTTCACCTCGCCGCTGGCTATCGCGACGCGCGAAACGTCCAAAACGAATCAACTTTGTTTTCTCCTCGGCGATGGATAACGAGAACCGGTCAAGTCGCTTAGGCAAAACCGCTTGGTATCTCCTCGCGTCCGATTCCAACTCGAAGCAGCAGATAAAATCGTCGGCAAAGCGTATCAAGTACGCTTCACCGCGAAGTCTCGGCCGCACCTCTTGTTCGAACCACTCGTCTAACGTAGTGCAAGTACACGTTAGCTAACAACGGTGAGAGACTTGCTCCTTGCGGAACTCCGTCTTCGGTTGCCTGCAATTTGCCATCGACCATCACACCCGCTTTCAGGAAACGGCAGATCAGCCGAAGCATCTTGCGGTCGCTGATGCGTTTCCGCAAAAGCTCGACAAGACGTTCGTGAGACACGTTATCAAAGAAGCCTTTGATGTCGGCGTCGCTAACCCAGTTCACTTTCCGCGTCGCAATGATTCCGCCAAGATTCACTAGTGTCCCGTGACACGATTTCCCAGGGCGATAACCATACGAAAAGTCATAGAAGTCGACTTCGTAGATTTGCTCCAAGATCATCACGAGCGCGCTTTGGACAAGTTTATCCTCCACGCAAGCGATACCAAGCGCTCGCGTCTTCCCATTCCCTTTGGGGATGTTCTTACGCAAGCTTGGCATCGGACGATAGCTACCCCGGTGCAGTCGACTGAGCAGTTCCCGAAGATTCCCTTCGAGATTCTCTTCGTAGTCTTCCACCGTGACGCCATCGACTCCTGGCGTTTTGCCTCGTTTCAATCGGCGAAAGGCGTACCATAGCAGCTCATAGTTGAGCAGCGAGAAGAGGTTATTAAACACCTCTTCGGGGTGCGTCTCCGCTCTGTGGGTGATGCGATCCAAGCGGTCCAGCACCGAAGACTCACCACTGAGTGTGGGCGGTGGGGCGTCTTGGTCGCGTAAAATCCTGACCGCCTTCCCTGCACCGGTATTACCCGGCTTCTCGCTACCCAATTGGACTTTGGGCGGCTGCGGTACTATGCGGCCATCCGAATCCCTGAGAGTCATTTGCCTTCGTCGCTTATTCCACTTCTCGGGCATACTCGGTTCGTTGTGATTGCAAGTCATAATCGAACCAAGAACTTCAGGGCCTCACTGGTTGCCTGGCTGACGTGTTGTATAGCGCGAATGGGGCGCCGACTCCGGGTCTCTTCACACAGCTTGCCAATATCGCGGTGCGAAGTGTTGCCTTAAGGCATGCACAAACCTTGGGCAGGGTCCAACAGTTACAAAATTTCGGAGCTAATCCCGTTCACGGTCGCAGGGCCACCTGCGATCCATTCATCCTCACTACCTCTCTGTGTACGCTTCAAACTGCGACTTCAGCTAATGATGTCTATACGCAGCCTGCAACACTCGATACTGGGCGTGTGGCTAGCACTTACCCAGGCGGGATTCCCACCCGCTCGTCAATCAGACCTTGCCAGTCCGCACGTGCACCGTTTTGTTATCCGTCGTCACCAGGAATGTCGACCCTCTGAAACTGAATCAGCGTGACAGACTTCCCGGTTGGAGACTCAAACTTCTTGGGACGCTCGGTATTCTCGTCGACAAGCGCGAGCGTCAACTTTCCATTTTCAAGTTTGTAGATGCCCTTGAGCCGAATGTTCCAGATGCCCTCTTTGAAAACGGGAAAGGTGCCATCGCGACTAGCCTTCACAAGCAGGGTGACCGCAATATCAACCTGCTTTGGTCGCGTGGAGCCGCGAAGGACAAGCGTCGCAAAATCAGTTTCATTTCCAAATTCCCACCGATCACCTGAAAACGTCTGGGGCGATTTTTTACGCGAATCCAATTGCTGTGAAACCCCATCTAGAATCAATTCCGACTGAAGCCATGTGCCTTGAATGCGTTTCAGGTCCTGTTTGCCAATCTTGTCATGCTTTGGTGCCTGCTGCGCGTTGACCGCAATTGGTCCACAAACAAGTACGAGCAAGCACGCGTTAAGGTGTGATGGCATATTTGGACGACGCGTTGTTCGGATAACGAATTGCGATCTATCCGGCTTTTTTACAGACGGATAGATCGCGCGTTGAACGTGACCGCTTTGGGTCTTGGTGATTTCAATCGATTCTCGATTGATTCCAGTGACGATTTTAGCCGACACCGAACGCGGGTTGCAAGCGTTTGGTGCGGCGTCTAAGCATGGTTTGGAGCGTTTTCACGCTGCTTAAGCGGGTTTGTCGGAGTACAGTGCAGCGGTCATCGAACCGGGACCATACTGGATCCCAATCTCGCTTTGTTCGTGGGCTGATGTGTTCACGACCAGTCATCCGCTCTCCTGATACCAGTATGGACGACTAGGGCTGTGCATGGTTCTGCTCCAGCTTGGCTTGTCTTCCACGTAGATCAGCTCCAAACTGCCGCCACACTCGGCACATTCCTTCTCGGGGACTTCGCTTGGATCGATGTCTTCATTTGAATCATCTTCAGCGGGACAGTTTCGTAAATCACGGCACAATTGCATGTAGTCCTCGCAGTGCCGGTTGCTCCAACCGCCATAACGCCGCGTTTTCACGTAGCCGCGTGGCAGGACGTGAAGCGACCAACGACGAACGAACTCCACTCCGTTGAGCGGAACTGGAACCTGTTTGCGGTCGCCTCCTCGCGTCGTTCCCTCCCGGGCCATGAACGTCACCGTGCCATCGTCATGTGAGACCAGGCGACGATCGGAGATCGGACCGCCAGTCAAGTAGCGTGCCAAGTACTTCAGCATCGTCTGTGAATCACAGTCACTCGTCGGAGGCGGCTGGATGTTCAGCCCCCAGGCAACGCTGGCAAGCTTTTCGAGCAACTTCTCGAATTCATCCTCGTCATTCAAGTCCTCGAACTCGCCTGTCAACTTGAGCTGACCATCGCGATGTAGTCGCCGCAGCCCCTCGATGAACCGCTCGCGATAGTTTCGCCGGAGTTCGCGGGCGTCCACCAAGTGACGGGACGTTTCTTGTCCTTTGAAACGGCACAGTTTCCAATGCCCCACTTTCCGCAGCGATGGGCCACCACTGGGCACCACGGCATGAACATGCCCGTGCGCCTCAAGCTTCTGGTTCCAAGTATGCAGCACCATCATCGCGGCAGCCTTGTACCCTTGCTCCGCTTCGATCGTCTCACGCAGCGCACCCCAACTCGTTCGAAACAGCAAGTCATAGATCGGCTTGCGGTTGCCCAACGCCAGTCGCGATAACTCGCTCGGCAACGTGAACACGACCTGAAAGTAGTCCACATCGGGCAGCAGCAACTTACAAGTTTTCTCTAGCCAATTAGCTCGCTTGCTGCCCGCACACTCCGAACAGTGACGATCACCGCACGAGTTGTAGATCATGCTTTCAGCGAGACAGCTTTTGCATTTGAATTGACGGATCCCCAACGCCGATGTTCGGCACAGCGACAACTTGGCCAGCGTACTTTGCACTTGCGGGACCGCCGCCGAAGGATGCTTTTGAACATACGCCCCAGCGTAATGGCGAAGCAGATCGGAGACCTTTAGTTGCGGTTTTTCGGCTTCTTTTTGTCCGCTTCCTCGTCGTTCTTTGACTCGGGAAGGCTGGCATACTCGTCCTGTTTCCAGCCCGGCAGTTGCCGCACCGGCGGCAAGTCGATCGGACTCGGCGCGGATCCCAAGTGCGTCCGCCGTACGTGCAGATAGATCATCGTCGTCGCAAAGCTTTTGTGTCCAAGCAACCGGCTGATCGTCAGCAGGTCGACGCCCGACTCCAGCAGTCCCGTCGCGTAAGAATGGCGGAGCGTGTGCGGACTGACGCTCTTGTTGATCCCGGCCTCCTTGCCCGCCAGTTTCATCGCTTTGCGTAGCGAGGTGTCGCTGATCCCGCAGTCGGGCGTCTTGCCTGGAAACAGGAAGTTCGGGGGTCGCTCGACTTTCCAGTACTGACGCAGTTCCTGTAGCAACCTGGGCGAGATGGGTACGTAGCGAGTCTTGTCTCCTTTGCCGCTGCCGATCCGCAACTGCATCCTGGTCGAGTCGATGTCGGGGATCGTCAAGTTCGCTCCTTCGCTGTATCTCAGCCCACAGGCGTAGAGGGTCGTCAGACAGGTGCGAATTTTCAGGCTGGGAACACACTGCAGCAAGCCGTCGACTTCGTCAATCCCAAGCACAGTGGGCAATCGCTTGGGCCGCTTGCCAAAGGGGATCATCGCCACCGGCCACGGCTTGGGGTAGGTGGTCCGGTAGAGAAACCGTAGGCCACAAACGGCTTGGTTGAAGCTGCTCCAGCCGACTTTACGTTCTTCGATCAAGTGCAACTGGAACGAACGAACATGCTCAGGCGTCGCATCTTGCAGCGAAGTGCCATCGAGGAAGTCGCCGAAGCGGCCGATGTGGTACGTATACGCATCAATGGTTGCGTCGGCGAAATGCCGGATTTTCATGTCTTCAGCGAGACGCTTGGTATTTTTGCTGAGGCGATTTTGATAAGGAGTCATGACAAAGATCTAATGAGGGAGGCAAGTCGCGAACGCTGAGTGCGTTTACAGGAATACTCCCCAGGATGCTTGCGCGTTTAAAAAGCGCAAGGCCATAATATCACTTTATTCGTCACAGCCGGACCACAAACAGGTGCTCGCGTCTGAGCCAAGGTGCGAGGCATGCACGTTAGTGCAACAAAGAAAGCTTGCTTGGCCAAGAAGCCAAACCACCGCTGTGCAAGGACACGAGCGAACGGAAACATCCAATCAACGCCGCATCAAAACAGACGTGCCCGACCCAAAGGTGTTAGGTTCAACGGTGCCCGTCACCGGGCCGGGAAAGTTGATTTACCATTCGTGAAAGCGCGCAAGCCCGGCTCCGGGCGAGTAGAACGGTGTCTTTCGGATGTTAGGATACGCTTTGTGTTCACGGTTTGCCACAGATTTCTCCTTGTGGTGTCACAATATTTGATCCTTGTCCAATTGATCTCCGACCCCTCTCAGAACCCAACTGGCGCCACCGGCGCATCCGGCTCCCAGCCGACACCTCTCACCTGGCAACACTTTGCACTCCCCATCGCAATCAAGTCTGTTATCTGTCCCGGATTCGGCAACGGGTGTCGCTCGAGGTAGAGTCCGTAAGCTTCCCAACTGAGATTTCGTCCCTTCTGACTGCGACGACGCATCCAACAAAGACCTAACTTTCGTGCCGCCTCCCGGAACTTCATCAGCATCTCCCAATTGTCATTGATATTGTAGCACTGAAAGTGTCCCTGGAGTTTGCGGACCAACGTTGGCCAGACCTCGCTGTGCGGCGTCGTCAACTTGGAGCGGAACCAGTCTTTGAGCTCGCGGATCTGCGATCGAAACTTCTTTGCCGATGTTCTCCGTTTCAATTTGAACTTCCCAGATCGGCTTGTGCCGCAGTAATGCATGAAACCCAAAAAGTCGAATGTGCCCGGCCCCCCTTCACAGGGCCGCTGTCCATCATTCTTGCGTGATCGCAGTCCTGGATGGACGCATACCGCCAATGCCGATTCGGTGCCATTTTGCGAATGGCTTGCAGCAGAACCTATTGGGCCCCTGATCGTCTATGAACTGTAGATCGACTATAACCGGAGTACGTCTTCAAAGGGCAAAGGTCGATTTGAACGTCATGCATGCGGCGGCGAGTTCGTCGCGAATAGTTTTATGGCGGGTGTGCTTTCTCCGCGGGACTCCCGTTCGCATGACACTTGGGTAGGGGCGGAACTATGAAACGGGAAAATTGAAGAAAAGATGCACGTAGTGATCAGTCAATTTGTCGTAGCAAATAAGATGGACGAAGACGTTCGTGACGCGTTTCGAAATCGTCCTCACTTGGTTGACGACGCTCCAGGATTCATCCGAATGGAAGTCATCTCGCCTGTTGACGAGCCTGAAATGTTTTGGTTAATGACTTATTGGCAGGACTATACTTCCTTTGAGTCCTGGCATCGCAGCCACCTCTATCAAGCTTCGCACGTGGGAATGCCCAAAGGGCTGAAGCTAGTCCCAGGCCAGAACAAAGTAACTCATTACAACCATATCTGCTCATGAATGTCTCTCAGGCAGTCGCGGAAATGCTAGACGTCCGGACCGAGGCTTTTTCAGAGCAGTTGGTCGAGCGGTACTTTGAACTCCATCCCGAGCTAAACCGAAAATTCGGCGAACGAGGCAAAGTCAAATGCCGTGAAGACGCACGATACCATCTAAATTATCTGATTTCGGCGATGCGAACTGGCAAGCCGACACTTTTTCTAGACTACGCTCAGTGGACCCAGCAACTGCTAGTGAATGTCGGACTTCCTTTTGACGAACTGAGACGCTATTTAGCTCAACTGCGAACCTTGTTGTTGGAGCAATTTCACCAGCAAGAGGAGCGTGATTCGATCACGTCATTTTTGGACCCGGCAATTTCGGCGGTCGGACATCGCCCATTGCCGCAGGCCAGCCATCTGGAAGGGGGATCGGAGACCGATCGGCTGGCGGCCACCTACCTGCAAACGTTGCTCGACGGAGATCGTACGTCTGCGGTTGAATTAGTTACGAATGCGGTTGATGACGGAATGCCCATCAAAACGGTCTATCTTGGCATCTTTCAACCAGTCCAGTACGAAATCGGCCGACTGTGGCATCTCGGCGAGCTGACGGTGGCACAGGAACATTTTTGTACGGCAGTTACTCAGTGGGTCATGTCGCGACTGTATCCGATGGTGTTCACCCATTCAGGGCGGGACAAACGATTGGTTGCAGCTTGCGTTTCAGGCGATCTTCATGAAATCGGTCTACGAATGGTGGCTGACCTGCTTGAGCTTGACGGTTGGAACACTTGTTACTTGGGCGCCAATGTCCCGATCCGAGGAATCGTGGAAACGGTCACGAAAGAGCGGGCGCAAATCCTTGCGTTATCTGCTACAATGGGCTTTCACCTTGGTCCGCTGACTCAAGTAATCGAGCTTCTCCGTGAAGATCCCGCGTTAGCGAATGTCAAGATTTTGGTCGGAGGGCGACCTTTTCTGATTGAGCCATCGCTTGTTCAGGCGATCAACGCCGACGCGATGGCGAGCAATGCGGAGGAGGCGATTTCGATTGCAAATGATCTTCTCGGCTAGAACCGGAGCCCCGAATGCCCTTCCGCGAGTCCGCTCAGACCGCCAACGCAGACTCTCCAGGTGAGCGGGAATTCGAGGAACTCACTCGAATCACAAACGAATTGATTACAACCCAGCGACAGCTTCACAAACAGAGCAGTGAACTTCGCCGGCTGAATCAAGAAAAGAACCAAGCGATTGGTATCGTCGCGCACGATTTGCGAAACCCGCTGGCGTTGATCAAAATGCAAGCCGAAGTGCTTCTTCAAGAGCTCTCGGGCATTTTGTCGGACGAACAGTGTACCTTGCTGCAAAGCATCACCGAGCAAGGTACGACTATGTTGACCATTGTCAATGACCTGCTGGATGTGTCAGCGATCGAAGCAGGTTCCTTCAATATCAAACTGGAAACTGTCGATGTGGTGGGACTGATTGAGCGTTTTGTGCAATCACAGCAGCTACTTTCAGCATCGAAATCGATCGGGATCGACTTTGTAAAGATGCCTGGAACACTCTTTGCCCGAGTCGATCCAGGAAAGTTTTTGCAAGTCCTGGGCAATTTGATTGGTAACGCGGTTAAGTATTCTCCCCCCGGGTCGCAGGTAATCGTAACGCTATCTCGGCACCCGGACACCTTCGAAGTTCGTGTCCAGGACTTTGGACCTGGCATCCCGGCGGACGAACTTGAATCGCTATTTGAGCCGTTTAAAACGGCATCGATCGTACCTAGCGGTGACGAAAAGTGCACGGGACTGGGTTTGGCGATTGTTCGTCGAATCATCGAAAAGCATGAGGGCGTGTTCGATGTAGAGAGTCAGGTCGACGTAGGATCCGTGTTTTCAGTGCGGTTACCTGTGGGCGTCTCAATGCAACCCAACGCTGCGGCCGTGGATTGCCAATCCGCTGCGGAAACACTTTCGGCAAAATCAGAAGATCCCAAGAGATTGCTACGTGTGCTTGTCGTCGATGATTGTAAAGCGGCGGCAAAAATTATGTTCCGACTGATTGATCGAGTTTGCCGGTCATAAATTGAAATTGCAAATGATGGAGCCACTGCGTTCGATTTGGTAGTCACCTTCAACCCTGATCTCGTTTTCCTTGACATTGAAATGCCAGGAATCGATGGGCGTCAGGTAGCGAAGCAAATTCGCGAGCATTTATCGACTGATGCGCCGATGATCTGTGCGGTTACGGCTCATGCGGTTAACGAACTCGAAAACATCTCCAAACTGGGTTGCTTTGATTCCGTTATCTCAAAACCGATAGCGATAGCAGATCTAAAAAGACTTCTAGCTCTTGCTCAGCAACGGTAACCTACCCCAAGTTGACGATTAAATCGTTCGCTACCCCCCAAGCCCAGACAGCTGGTCGATCGCATAAGCCATTGATGGGAGCACACGATCCGGTTTTGGCACTTCAACACTTGGAGATTACGATTACCGTTTATCATCGGGTTGCTCCTTTGCACCGCAGTGGATCATCAACGTTTCGTTAATCTACCGAATAAAATCGGCAGCGGTATCGAACACATTCCGCATCGACGTCGGTCGTCGAAACACTGCAGCTTATGGTCGCAACGTTTCTGTACCGCACGGACAATATCGGCCCACCGTCTGAGTCGATGGGCTGCCGTTAAAGAGATGAATCGAGACTGCTGGTTTCGGGTACGACGAGTGGTGCGATTGGCCCCCAATTCGACCACTCAGCGCAGCCCACATTCACCGAGCTAGGTCTCTGTCTGCTAACGACTTGCAGAAAGTCTCGCAACGTCCATCTGATCCCCTGGGGCGACCCGAATACGGTTCTGAGGCCAAAGGAGCTTTAAACACGATCCGATGGCTGGCATGACCGAAAGCACCAGCTTCGAAATCTGGAACTCGTTTCTGGTTGATATCGTTGAATAATGACTTCACTTTGACATTGACCCTATTCGGCCATGACATGAGTTCCTAGAGAAGTGAATCGAACACCGTTCCTCACGGCGTCTATAGACGGTTGCTAAAGAAGCGTTTGCGAATTTGGCCAGACCAGCCGTCAACGCTGCGGCCTAATTGCCAATACCGAGCTTGCCGGCCAGTTTAAGGAGTACATCCCGCTTCGCGAACTGCTCGCTGTCAAATAGGTCCGAGCTAAACTCTTCCACGTCGGAATCTATCGACTTTAGTCGCCACTTCCAAGTACTTGGATCGTCAAAGTCCCTCACCACAGAAACATTAAAACCGCGAATATTCTGCCACTTCGCCCCTGCGCCGCTGGTCTTCCACCGTCGATTCAGCCAAGTCTTAACGAACTCATCCCGCGGGTTAACGCTCATTTTCTTCCTTTCGCAAAAATGCCTCAAACCGGTATTTGGCCGTGCAGCGGTGCAACGCTTACTTTCTCATGAACCAATGGTATTGCTCCACCGCATTTGCTCGTCAAATACCATATCTGTCCCGTAGATTTGCGTGAACTGGATTAGCTAAAAATTTTCATGCAGAGTGACGCGGGCGGCAAGGGGGCAGTACTTCAATCCGGGTCCGCGATCGCTCTTCAAAATCACTCGATCGACGCGGTGATCCGAACGAACATGTCTCGATCGGCCTCGGTTGGAGCGACTGCGATTTGGACCCCGTTAGGTGTCTCTCGTGCTCTTTGGTGGTCCAACGACCGTGGCTGCGATTTTCTCAGCTGTGGGCGAATAGAATTTTGGCTCGTATCTGCCGGGCTGTCTGATCCGCTCGCGTTAGCATCGATGCCAGTCTCGGCACACGTGACCTCGAAAGCCAAGGGGCTCGGGGTTCAGCGACGAGGGTCGTGCATTCTGACCCTATCGGCGCAAGAGGTCTGACACGATCTAGGCTTCCTGTTTCGATAGAGTCAGCGACGTTTCAATCGTGTCAAATGCAAGTCTGGAAACGCAACGGGGCCTACCAGCCTGACGCTGGGCTTGCCGTTAGCATTTCGCTCGCTAGACTGAAACTAGCCCAATTGGATGGGCGTTGTCGAAATGCTTTCTGCTTTGCATCAGGAACGGTTAAAAGGACCGGAGCACGTCGATGACTCTTGAGCGTGGACAAGCTCACTACTCTCCTCGCGCTTTGCCCCAACTGCGTGCCGAGACAATCAATTTTTTTAATTGGTGGTCCCGGTCTGCGCTCTTCTTTTCTGGGGAAATGTTGTGTCTGCATCCGGGATCACCTCCACCCCCGTTTTAAGAGGTAGTCCCATGAGTCAAGCCCCATCTTCGGCAAGCATGTCCCACCAGATATCGCTCGCCATCCCCGCCGAAAGTCTTCGGCAGCTTATCGAGTCTGTTCTCGAATGCACCGGAACTCTGCCGGGCTGGCCAGTCGGTCGTGTTTCCCTTTCGGAATCCGAAGCGGCTGAGTGCATTGGCGTGCCACGACACGTCCTGCGTGACGCGAGGCTTCGATTGAAGCTCACGCATACCTTGATGGGTCGGACGGTGCTTTACACGTCCGCCCATTTACAGGCCGCGTTCGAGGTCCTTGTGGTCAATTCCAAGACAGTAGGGAAATCAACGTGATCGATAGCAACACTTACGAAGAAACGAAATCAACAGCAATAAAAGAGAATATTGAGATGGATAACCAAAATAAATCTGCAAATCAAAACCCCAGGTGGCACCGTGACGAAGAGGGAACCTATGAAACTAGGTGGAAGGGGAGAAATAGCTTTGACGTGAAGCTTGCGAATCACGGCGTTTACCTTGTTCGCGTAATCAATAAGGTGAAACCGAGGGGAACGGAGGTTTGGTGTCTGCTGAGATTTCTGAGTAAATCCAAACCAATTGAAATTAGGGTCAAATTGGAAAACTTGGTTGATGAACGTTCGTTCCTTCTAATCGCGCCGTTGGGATTCTCGTTTTCTGCCCTACCAAAGGCGTTCATTCTGTTCCGCGAGTGTTTGATGGATGATGTGGCAAATGCGGAACGAGAAGCGGTGGTGACTGAGCTTGGCTGGATGCTTTTAGATGGCCAACCTGTTTACGTAGACGCAGGAGAAATCATCCGTTCCGTTCCTTCGGCTCACGACGCCGTTTGGATGGACGAACCCGGTGCGGCGCAAACCCTTGGCCTCAAGGACATTAACGCGGCTTGTTCCGATGTTCCGATTTTAGCGAACAGCATAAAGGGCCTAGATCACGTTTCCGTGGAAGTGAGTCAACAGCTCAAGCGATACCGCCTCAAACCAGCTAGGTCAAAAAAACAAACTAAGAAGGCAATCAGGGGGTTTCTCGACATGCTCCTCGTTGGTGATCCAAACGTGATGTATCCGGCGTTCTTCTCCGTCATCGCAGCGATGATCCGAGATCCAAAATTTGTCGTGTTCCTCTACGGTCCGACGGGTTGCTTGAAGACGGCGCTAGGGAAACTGATGCTTTCTTTGTGGATCCAAGAGCCAAGCGATAGTGATTGCGTTGCATTCAATTCGACGTCCATGGGCATCCAGGCGAGATTCGCACGCTGTGGAAACGTCGGCATTCTTGTCGACGACTATTTGCAGCATTCAACTTCACGTCATGGCGGTATTGAATCAAAGCGTGCGGATGACATCATTCGTGCAATGGGGAACGGTGCATCTCGTGATCGTTGCAATGGCGACGGCAGCCTTCGTGATCGGGATGCGCCACGCGGTCTTTGCATCTTTACAGGGGAACAAATGCCCGATGGGCTTGACTCGATGCTCTACCGAACGATCAGCCTGTCTGTTGACGCTGAGACATTCGGGCAGGCCGCTGCGGGGCCTCGACCTAATCGCCTTGACTACTTTCAAGGATTGGCCGCCGACGGCGTGTTCACTCAAGTGACGCACACCTTCGTGACATGGCTGGCACCGCGTCTGTCAAACTGCCGCGAGGCGTTGGACGAACGGCATCTGTTTGACAAGGAACCGCCGGTTCATCGACGCGTCCTGGATGCGGCCAATGTAATTCAGTCAGCGGCAATGACTTTCCTGCACTTTGCGATGCAACAGGAGGCATGCACCGAAGAGGAAGCGGACGATCACTTTCATGCCTGTTCAGAAGCGTTAGTTGCCCATGTCAGGCGCATTCATTTGCAGTCCATTGACGACAAGCCGACGATGGCCTTTGCGGAGCACATCAGCGACGGGTTGCTGTCAGGGAGGGCGTACATTCAGATTGACGACATTGATGAGTACCTTGAATCAAATCCACTTGTTCCAATCGAAAACCTAGGTTATTCCGCGCAGCAAGTTCTTACTGTGAACAAACTCACGGCGGCGGAGGATGCGAACGGTAATTCAGATGAAGAAATCTATAAAACCGTTTACCGCCCCAATGGGACCAAGATTGGATGCCTGCACAACGGACAAATTGTTGACTTGATTCGTGACGAGGCCATGACGGTCGCAAATGCACTCGCACGCGGCAGCAACTCGTCGCCAATGCCATCCAAGAGGGCGTTTGGACGCCTGCTGAAAGATGACGGTTGGATTGCAAGTCATGAGAAAGATCGAAATACTCAAAAAGCTCGTCATGGTGGCGTACTCAAAGACGTTTGGCGAGTCCATCTGCTCTGCCTATATGAGCAAGCGCTTGACTGGGGGCAGTTCGATTTTGGGACGTACTCCAGCATGAAAGCCGACGAACGACGTTTAGCATGTCAGAAACGGCGTGAGGCAAACCTCCAAGTACTGAAAGATCGAATCGGATTGAGTCAGATTGAAACGATACTCAATCCGATACTTTCACCTGACGAAAAGGATGATCTGTTGAAGCCGATGCCACCACTCGGCGATGCTCCCAGCGTCACACGCCAACTTCGGGTGGCTCCGCCTAGCGTTCCTGATGTTCCTGGTTACGGCAAATCACCCAAGGATGACTTACTGGCCTAGATGATCGTTTGACGGCTCAGTTGAAATCTTCACTGAACCCCATCAGCCCCTGCGGCTGGTGGGGTTCTTTCTTTGGATTCGTGCGAACGAGAAAGTCCCATGATTGGAACGTATCAGAATTATCGGTAACCCGGTTCCGATCCAATGCGGTCAACGCCTTGGGAAAACCGGTGCCAGCGATGTGCGAAGCTTTGGCTTCAAATCTCAAGTATCGGATCTAAAACAATTTCATGCCGAAGAAGAAGTGGAAACAAAAGATGAACCATGAGAACAATATTTCACAGCAGAGTAAATCAAGTAATTCACAGGGTAGAGAGAAAGAGAACCATGAAGACAAACCAATTAAAGTACATCCAACAATGTCAGCCGTCAGCAACAAACCTTCCATTGATGTCAACGCCGTTCCGGCGAAGCTGCGACGTTTCGATCAATGGGTCTGCTGGAAGTACGTGCAGGATCAATGCGGCGGACGCCGGCGAAAGGTTCCTGTGAATCCGAAGTCAAGACGCTTCGCGAGCGTCAAAGACCCATCGACATGGTCCGGCATCGACAACGCTATCCTGACGTATTCGAAGCACTTGGATGAGCTCGATGGAATCGGGTTCGTTTTTACCATGGACGATCCCTTCATCGGGGTCGACCTGGACGACTGTCGAGACCCCACCACTGGCAACCTGTCGGTTACAGCGGATGAGATCCGCGACTTTTTGCCAACCTACACTGAAGTATCGCCATCGGGTACGGGATTGAAGGCCATTGCAACGATTGACTCATTCTTCCCCAGTCGTCGGCGGTCAGATCCTGAAATCGAAATTTACAGTTCGGGGCGGTTCTTCACCATCACCACGCTGACGATCGACGGTGATCTCCGCATTCGTGATGCGACCGACGCGATAGCCGATATTCTGAGGCTATTTTTTGACGACCCCGGGGATCTCGACAAGAGCATTCCGCTGCCTGCCGCCCCATCCTGTGCGTCGGACCACGCTGTGCTCAATAGGGCAATGGCAGCCCGCAACGGAGATAAGTTCCGCGAGCTTTGGGGTGGAAGTTCCCGCGAGTTCAACGGCAATCAAAGTCAAGCCGATCTCAGCCTGTGTCGTCTCCTGGCATTTTGGTGTGGGCCATGCGTTGCCCAGATTGACCGCCTGTTTCGCAGTAGCGGTCTGTTTCGGTCCAAGTGGGATGAGAGGCACTTTAGTAGCGGGGCGACGTATGGAATGGAAACGATCCAACGTGCCATCGTTGCTCAAGGAACCACCTTTTACCGGTGGCATCGTATTGCCAACCACAATCCCAAAACCGAATGAGAACCAGTGCGATGAATAAGCGAGCAACATCCGGCGACGACAACTCATTGAAGATCAAGAACGGTCGCGAAGCCAATGGTAAGCCTTCCAAAGGTTTTCGCATTGTTCATGTTGCCGTCCCTGACCAAGTGTTCCGACACGCCAAAGTCCAAGCATTGCTAGCCGGTAAGACTTGGACCGAATTCATAACCGACACCCTCAAGTCTACGTCCACCAATCCATGACCCTCACCACACACATGTCTCCGCAAATGAATCACTTGCGAAGGTTTGGGAGCGTTTGCTTCCCAGAACGTCAGAACATCTAACTCAGATTTGTTCTGGCATCCTCGGACATGCGAGCGATAAAAGGAACAATTAGACCGGTAAATGAAGAAGCAGATGATTCACTAGAATCAGCTGATCTCTCCTGAAGATAGCTACGAACTATAGCACGACTCCGTGGATCGAAATCCGCAAAATCACTCTCAGAGCCGTTTGGATGCAAAGAGAAAAAGATTTATCAGGAACATCGCTAAAACAGACTCGTGTGTGATTCACAACCGTCACATTAACCTAATTTGGACGCCCAACCCCTTACAGCAAATCATCTCAAATGGTCACTGAAACAAATATCGATAAAACAAATTTCTCAACGATGTTCTCTCAAATAGTTTTCCAGGGACGTGAAACCACGTTAATACACCTAAAGTCTCCATCTCAAGTTTTGCAAGACGGTTTAATCTTAAAAGTCCCCAATATCGACACCTGTCAAGACTCTATAATTGGTGTCGACTCATTGGTTGCTCCTTTAATCGACCGTTACGAATTCCTCGAATCTCGGTTTATGGATTGCGAGTGCTACTCTAATTCTGTCAGGTGGGACGCCATAAGCCTTCTCAACAAAGTGGATCTTGATTCCGAAGATTCAAATGTTACGAATCAGCACCTTCAGCGAGTATTCGGCATCATTCAAGTGCATGCATCCCTCTCTCGAGTGTTTCGACTCGACTTGAAAAACGTATTGCCGGATATTGCTAAGCAAATAAATGATGGCGTTTCAGTCAGGTCAAGTTCAGAGGAGAAGACAGAAGAAATTCTGGAACACATTACCAAATCACTTAAGCAGATCGAAGATGAGCTCTTTCTCATAAACGACATCCAAAGAGTTTGCACGACGTACCTGATGATCCTTAAAAAATTCGGTTCGATTCATCATCGAGCTCTCTTGAAAATTGAAGAGGCCGGACCTCACCCAGGATCCGAAGCGAAAGCATATATCTGCGTTGAGGGAACCGTCGACGGAATACTCGAACCGCTTAATCTCTTCGAATACTCAGATCTGGTGTGAGTGCGACCCCCAAGAGCAAGCCCAAATGTGTCGCTTGCCAAAAACAGCAATATCGCGAGAAGCGATTTAGAGCACCGACATGCACAGCCTCAACTGATGTCACATCAGCAAGCTGTTTCTCGAGCGTGCAACTGCTTCAGCCTAGATGGTTCAGGCAGGCTGATCACGATCTTCCACGCAGATTCTTTCGAAGAGCAAACAACCACAATGCAGACACGTAAAATACGGCCGGCAAGACCTGGGACGAATGCGTGACGGACGCACTCAAGTCTGCGACCAACATTCCTTAACCTATCGCAACTATTTCTCCGTCAATAAATCCGTCACCCATCAAGACCGAATCCCTTGGAATTGCTTGGATTTTGCGGTGACGATTTTGAGGCTGCGGTGATTTCTTTAAGTTGGCAATTGGTATCTGCATTTTCTGTAGTCCGAACAAGAGAAGGAATCGTGCGATCGGTAAATGGAGAAGCAGCTGAATCACTTGAATCAGCCAAACCTTCTTCACGAGAATTTCAATGAACTACGAACTAGAGATCCAGTCTCAGGACTGGAAAACTGCCAAATCGCCGGCAGCTCCAATTGCGTGGATGGGTGGTAAGAGCTTGCATGCGAATTGGATCTTGGAACACTTTCCTGATCACCGAATATACGTCGAACCATACGGTGGGATGGCAAACGTTCTTCTGAAGAAACAACGTAGCGAGATTGAGATTTACAATGATCTCGACTTTCGACTGGTCAACCTGTTTCGGGTGATTCGTGATCCTGAAAAACTTAAATTGCTTCAACAGATGTGTGAGCTGACACCGTACAGTCGAAAGGAATTTGAGTCACTTGTTCAGGAAAAAGAACCTAGCGATCCTGTCCAGCGTGCTTACTGGTTCTTTGTTCGGTGCAGGCAAGCTCGCGGCGGCTTGGGGAGCCAGGCATTAACGCCAAGTGCCTGGGCCACGAGCAAACGTGCTAGGCGTCAAATGCCCGAGCCAATATCAAAATACCTCTCCGCAGTTGACGGGCTTCCTGAGGTAGCAGATCGATTCCGAACAGTCGTCGTCGAGTCACTTCCGGCTCTTGACTTATTCAGAAAGTACGATTCCGATGACTCCCTGTTTTACTGTGATCCGCCATATCCACATGGCACCTTGGCAAATCAAAAGCAGCCGCTCTACGAGTTCACCATGAGTGACGCTGAGCATTTGCTTTTCTTAAACACCATCAAGGCACTGGAGGCGAAGGTCATCGTCAGTGGCTACTCGACTCCGGTTTACGACCGCGAGCTCTCAAGCTGGAGGAAATTAGAAAAATCAACTCACGTTCAGTTTTCTAACTCCGGAGGAAGCCGAAGCGAGGTGCTTTGGATGAACTTTTAACGTAAGCATCCAATCTTCTCTCTAAGCTCCGCCCCCCTAGGTCTCTTCCGATTGAAACTCAATTCAAACGAATGTCCGGTAAAACCATGCCAACGAATCATGACGGGAACAATGCCGATGGCGGGAGAAACGCAACGCCGATTACTGGTCGGCTACCGGGAGGGGAGACAGCCGCTGGCTATCGTGTCGTTCACATCGCCGTCCCTGAGCCTGTATTCAACCACGCAAAAGCACAGGCGTTCCTTGCCGGCAAGACCTGGACCGAGTATGTCACAGATCTACTTCAAAGTTCTTTGAAGTAACATTTGTTTTCCGAAACCAGAGCATGAGCGAGTTTTCTTATGAGCAGAAACGTCAAGATCGAAACGCACATCCCTGACTTTAATGCTTTAGCATCTGAAGTCGAATCTCGAGGCAAAGCAATGATAGCCAGCGGAGAGTACCGGTGCATTTTCTTGAATCCAATTGCCTCTGTTCTTGCCGATGAACCAACGCCAGCATTCTTTCGAGCCGTTCGGCAACATCAAAGGCGTTGGTTCAAGCAAGCTGGTCACGTCTTTCCTCGCAGCATTCGACGAAGCGTCCGCGACTACATCGCCGACGACGGCAGGATGTCCAAGCGAGATCGTTTCCTACATCGTGCTAGATGTTGGACGGGAATCCTTTACAAAGATGGTCGCGTGATCCAGCCCCACAGATGGGACGAACTTGTAGCAAGCACGCCGGAATAGCTGTCCGGATAGAAGACTGCTCGTTTTCGAGACAGAATTCCAAAAATAAGTTTCTGGAACGTGTCGGCTGCCTGTGGGGATTCTGTTGATTCTCGTTACCTCAAATAAGAGGAAAACTTGCTCGTTGCTCTTGCTAGAGCGCAATTATGTAGTTGTATTTATGTCCTTGCACATCACCAACATTTTACATTGAACCATAAGGCATTTCTGATGAAACCAACCTAAAGCACTGCACGCTTTCAAATCTGGAAGGCAACGGTAAAGCATTACGGTGGTCGTGTAAGCATGCCTCGCAAAATGTATTTCGCGTTTCCAGCAGAGCCTGACAGCAGTCGCTTAGTCTCATTTGTGATCGTTGACGACAACCAATCAAGCTTCGTTGAATGGATTTACGTCGAGGAAGGCACAAGACGGAGCGGAGTCGCGACCGAGGTGCTTCAATTTATTGAGCAACACGGAAACGAGTTAACTATTTCCGGTGCGACGCCAGAAGGAGACATGTTCACTGAAGCATATACCACGCAATTCCCAAGACTCGGATTGGCCAATAACGCCTACTCGCTGATGGTAGGAAAATCCAAACGACATGAGATTTGGGTGACGAGGCTTGAGCAAACGCCTGGTAATGACTTAGATATTGTACAGATATGGCCTCGAGACGAACATTGTGCTCGACCAGTTAGCACCATGACAATCTATCCCGCAAAATCAAAAGCTGTGAAAGTAGTCTTCGCAGACGAAATCTACAGGGAACTTTCAACATCCGAGCTGCTAGATGGATTAGAAACGATTTTTGAACCCGCTGAAGTCTGAGGCGTGTCGCTCTCAGATAGCTCTGATGCTGTCGTTTGCCAAAAAGAGGACTGATAAGCGTAAGCACGCAAATTGAAGTGAACGGACGACAAATTCAATGTTAGAATAACGCTGGTGGGAAATGCCCAGCCAGCATTCTTGACGCCGACCCGCGTTTAGTTTTGCTGCGTAGCCGGGAATTGCGGCGACGCACTTTGACAACTGATGTTCGATTTAATTTGAGAGAATGTCAAACGCTTCTTCGTGTCGGGGTTTCAATCGAAGATAGCTCATCAGAGGTGTCACTTGAATCCAGAAGCACTGTGTCGGGATTGCGGCTGTCGGTCGCTCTTTCTAAATCCCAGACATTTCCTGTGACACTCCGCTGCAATGAACACCATCATCGTGGCGTTGCTGATGAAGAAATTTGCCAAAACTAATCCGGATGGTGATTGTTGTTCGAGGCAATTTCGGCAACAATCTGGCGATCATGCAAATCTCAAGCGTCACGTTATGCAATTTCCGGTGTTTTGGTCCGGAACCGACAACCATCAAACTCGATGACGTCACTGCGTTGATTGGTGGAAATGGGGCCGGGAAGTCGGCCACGATGATCGGCCTTGCTCGGCTATTCGGTCTGACAAAAAGTGAACGAACCATCCGAGCCGATGATTTCTTTCTTCCCGCCGGAATTTCTCGCAATGATGCCGAGCTCGAAACACTGGAATTGTGGATTGATGTTCGGTTGGACTTCCCGGAACTTGGCGCCCCAGGCAACGATCAGACGGTCGCTCAGCACTTCAAGCAGATGTTAGTCGACTCCCCAGGTGAACGCCCTTATTGTCGCATGCGTCTAGCTGCTACGTGGACCAAGGGAAATCTGCCGGAGGGCGAGATCGAACAATCACTCACCTGGGTTCGCCAAGCTGGGAGTTTTTCTGATCCTGTGGATCCCCGACAATGCAAACGCGTTGAACCTTACGAACGGCAACGAATCCACGTTCACTACGTCCCCGGCGCTCGTGATCCGACAAAGCATGTCGCGGTGTCGTCAGGTTCACTTTTGAAGCGATTGTTGGATGCCGCAGTCTGGAACGATGGATTGGAACAGATTGTCGGACAAGCCGTTGAGGGCCTGTCGCAATCGTTTGCGGCGGAACCAGCGATAAACGAGCTGCGAACTCAACTTAACAATTCTTGGAAAGCTCTCTGCAATAGCTCTAGGTTCATTGAGGTGGCGTTGGACTTAGAGAGTCGTTCGCTCCAGGATTTAGTTTCGTCATTTTCTGCGCGGATGCAAACAGCTAATGACGGCGAAACGGTTCCTGTTGATCGTCTCAGTGATGGCTTGCGCTCGCTACTCTACTTCGCGATCATTGAATCGGCGTTCAAGATTGAGCAAGATGCGATGGACGAAAGCCGGCCGTCCACGTTCGATGCTGACTCGCTTGCGCCACCCGAGTTGACGCTCTTTGCGATTGAAGAACCCGAAACACATTTGGCACCGCACTTACTTGGTCGTGTCTTGAAAATGTTTCGTCGAATTGCTGGTTCACCTCGTGCACAAGCCGTTTTCAGCTCGCATTCCGCATCTGTTCTCTCAAGGATTGAGCCGCAAGAAGTGCGGCATCTTCGGTTGCGTCCCGAGGATGCGGTAACACAGGTGTCTATGATTGAGTTGCCGGAAGATGGTACAGAAGCAGACAAATTTGTTCGGGAGGCTGTCCGTGCCTTTCCTGAGTTGTATTTCGCTCGGTTGGTTGTGTTGGGAGAGGGTGACAGCGAACAAGTCGTGCTTGCTCGTTTGTTGCAAGCGAATGAACTGGAATCGGATCCGAATGTAATCTCTGTCGTTCCTCTTGGTGGAAGACACGTCAATCACCTGTGGCGATTACTTAACAGCTTGTCAATTCCGTATCTCACTCTACTGGACCTCGATTGCGAGCGTGAAGGAGGTGGTTGGGGACGCATTCACTACGTTTGCAATCAGTTGCGTTTGCTCGGGTACGGAGACGAATTCATAACGCTGGCGCAGCTTGTCACCATGCCTTCAGCGGATGTTGCGGATGCAACTCTGAATTCTTGGATCGCCCATCTTGAAAAGTTCGGAGTGTACTTTTCAACTCCATTGGACCTGGATTTTTCGATGCTTCGTTCTTTCACGGCGCAGTATTCCGCCATCGCTTCAGGCAATCCCCACGCATTTGCAGTGGATGATGCGACTAAAAAGACCGCCCAGTTGACGAGTCTGCTCGACGCTGTGCTTGGGTTAAAAACTGGAGCTTCAAAAGTCTACACGGAAAGGGACATTGACCTCTTCCGATGGTATCGCTACTTCTTCCTGAACGGCAGCAAACCTGCTACGCACATGGCGGCTTTGTCGCAGATTAACGACGAACTGTTGATACAGAATTGCCCGTCCGAACTCTCGCGTTTTTTTTCCGCGATCAAGCAGAGAATCGGAAATGGGTAGGTGCGCAACAAAAAAATCGCGAATCGAGCCGCAGGATTGGCGTCCCGTTGGTGTCGCAGGTCTTGAAGAAGCAGCCGAAGCGGCGGTGCGAAGTGAAAAGAATAGTATTGTTGTTGCTGGCCCCGGTTCCGGAAAAACTGAGCTTTTGGCCCAGCGGGCCGACTACCTGCTGCGTACAGGGATCTGTCCCGACCCAAAACGCATTCTGGCCATTAGTTTCAAGCGAGATGCTGCCAAGAACTTGCGGGAACGTGTAGCTGATCGCCTTCCCGAAAATCTAGCGGAACGTTTCGACTCGTGGACATACGCGGCCTTTGACAAGCAAATTGTTGACCGATTTCGCTTGGCCATTCCAGAATGTTGGCGTCCACCAACCGACTATTCTATCGACTTCTACGAAATTGGAGACAGGACGGCAAGTAGCATCATACAGAGAGAGGCGAGCGCTCTTGGTGTTGGTCCGGCAGGCTACAGTCAAATTAAGCCCATCGCTTGGTTTCGAGAGCAATTTTTGCAGAGGTTACCAGTTGACCCGTCGGATTTGGCGGCGGGTTCTCTGGAGGATCGCATCGTAGTCGCCGCGTGGAGGCGATATCTCTCTCCGAAGCGTCCGATCTTGAGTTTCGGCATGATCTCACGTTTGGCGGAACTGCTGGTCAGAGCCAATCCCCAGTTGTTGTCGGCACTTCGATCAACTTACTCGCACGTCTTTTTGGACGAGTTCCAAGACACCACTGACCTGCAATACGACTTCGTCAGAACATCATTTCACGAATCAAAATCCATCCTCACCGCCGTCGGCGATACAAAGCAATGCATCATGACTTGGGCAGGTGCATTGGCGGGAGTCACTCGCCAGTTCGCGGACGAGTATCGCGCTGAACCCCATCTACTAAGATGCAACTTTCGTTCCGAGCCAGAATTGATCGCGATCATAGGTTCCCTCGCCAAGCAAATTGAGCCATACGCGGTGACTCCGATTCATGGCCTCGGAAAGCAACACGGGGAAGGCGAGTGCCGCGTCTTCGAGTTTGCGGACGACGAAGCCGAAGCAAACGCAATTGCCGAAGTTTTAACGCAGACAATTGAAATTGATGGCATTTCTCCACGCGATGTTTGCGTAATTTGCAGGCAACAAGTGTCGAAGTATTCAGACTCACTTTCAACAGCGATGCGTGCGAGAACTGCTGCGGTGCAAGTTCGCGATGAGTCTCAACTTCAAGATCTCTTGTCTGAACCGGTCGTCACAATCTTGCTGGATGCGTTTCAAGTCGCGACTAGCCGAACGGCGCAACCGGTGGCTTGGGAAAGACTTCAGAAGACTTTGAGCCAGACCACTTACGGGAACACGGACAAAGTGGTGATGCGTCGTAACAGCCTGCTTTCTACGACCATCGAAAAGCTTGCCGTATCGCTTCCGGGATGCGAAGCAACAGGTAGAGGTGTTGGATCGCAGTTGCTGGAGGTAGTTAAGGCGTTCGGTGTTGATGCGATCAAGCTGAATCATGAACCCTATCGACAAGGAGATTTTTTCAAAAAAACGCTGCAAGATTTGGCAACGGAATTACTGAAGCGATACGGAGACAAACCTACTCAATCGCGAGACTGGACGCATGTGCTATCGGACTTGATGGGCGAGACATCAATTCCAATCATGACCATTCACAAGAGCAAAGGTTTAGAGTACCACACGGTAGTTTTCCTTGGTCTCGAAGATGCGGCCTTCGGCAACCTGTCTGATCCTGACGGCGAGGGAAATAATTTTTTTGTCGCCATGTCGCGAGCAAAGAAGCGAGTCCTGTTCACGTTTGCGAAAAACCGCTTCGGTCGCACTCAAAAGCGAGATAAAGTCGAAGCATTCTACGGTTGGTTGCGGGTAGCTGGCGTACCGATTGAGGATGGCTCGAAAGTTAAATTCAGTTCGAGAATATGGACCTACTAATCAATTTCGAAAATGCACTCTACATGTAGTAACTATATCGAACTGGAATCACCGAATCGGCATCCAGGTAGCGTAAGACGTTGCCAACGTTTCTGGCGGCGGCGATCGTGATAGGATCGGAGTTCACGAACCGGGTGCTGTTCCAGTTCATTTTGCTCAGCGCCAGAATCTCCATGAGGATGCGTTCAGGCGGGCGTTCAATTTGATCGAACTGGATTTCGATGGGGCGCGGAACGTACATGCCTGGGTAGGCCCGGTAGAAGTCGACGCTGCCTTGGGTATAAAGGATCGACGTGCAATCGTCCAATTCGATGGCGGTTCCGCGAAGCGGCGGATTGGGCTTGCCGCGAAAGAATCGAACCGATGATTTGCGGATCGAGACAAGGTCCAGCTGGTCAATGTTAAACTGGTCAACCACGTTGTTGAACCCTTCCGTCTCACCCTCGTCGAAGTATGACGTTTTGTGACAGACGACCCTGGCCGGTAGGTTTCCGTGTTCCTTCTTGTAGAGTTTCAAGGCGGATCGCAAAAGTTCGGCTGAAACATCGACGTCCATGTGAACGGTGCGGTCCTCTTTTTCAACCAATACCTGGCCACCACGAACAACGACGCCTTCACCGCGTTCGTTGAAAACCTGAGCCACGCTCGTTTGGATGGAGTCACGGTCGGCAGTATAAAAATAGCTGACCCCAACAAAGCACGTGTCCAAGTCGGTTGCAATGCGTGGAAGTCGCCATGGAACTCCGCCCGCTTTGTAATAGAGTGCCGTATAGAAATTCCAGGCACGGGATGCTTCGTCCTCGATATCCTTGGTGGAGGAGCCATCCTGTCGGTACCGGTGGACCTTTCCACCGTAGGTTGCAGGACGAACCATTTGTACAGGAGCCTTCATTGTCATGGCGCGAGCCTTCAACAGATCGTGCCAAACTGTTTTGTGGGCTTCGTCTTTCGACCTTCGTCGGCGAGAGCGTGGTGTTCCTGGAGCGACGGAACCGGTGTCGATGGGTTTGAGAAGATCCGGCGGTGGCAGACATATCACGACGTCGGCGGAGACGCTCTGCAAGAGATCGTTGGCTTCAGATAGAAAGTAGTCCACCGACTCAGAAACCATCCGCTCTCGATCCGCGATCGTCGCTAGTCGCCGAATCTCTCGCGAATTGATTGATCGCGTGGTTTGGTCGTTCGCTACAAAGTCACACAGCGGTTTGCCATCGCCAAATCCAAGAAACGCGGGAAACAACGTCACAAGAGACGTCTTCTTGGCAGCAACGCCCGCGCGGCACTTATTGAGCCACCGTGTGAATAGATCAATCGTTTGTTGGTCGCCAACTAAGCCAAGCCTGACCTTGCTGGGTGCCATCTCGGTTCCGGCATCGAGCGGGCCATGCGTTGACAGACCGAATCGAATGTCGATGTGTTTGCCACTGCCAAACTCAAGCTCAGGTTCGTTGATAAAGGTTACCTTTCTATTCATCAAACAAACCTGCTCCAAAATTTGATAAATCGATGTCGTCCGGTTCTTCAGGGACTGAACTTTTGATTCGTGTCCACGCTTTGTCGTCGATGCCAACCGGACATTCAGCCCATTCGATTGAACCAAAACCGAGAAATAGGTAGGGATCGTCGAGCAACGAGTCTCGATCCTTGAGCATCTCTGTGTACATGACGATGGCTCCCGACACCGCCGCATCCTTTTCCAGATTCTTGATTCCCGAAAGATGTTCTTGTCGGTAAGGATCAGGAGCCACCCCATCCGATGTAAAGACGTAAGTTGGCTCGATCATCAAGAACCAAGAATCATCGAAACGCAAAAAGCGATGCGAGAAAGCGTTGTGACGATAGTAGGCCACCCGCGTAGGTTCGGCCTTGTTCATCTGTTTGGAAACAACGGCTCGTTGTGTCTTTTTCTTTCGCGAGCGATAATAAAAGTCTCGGATGATGTCACGTGAATGCGGCTTGAAGTAGTGGCACTCCTGTTCTGAATCCCATCGCAATCGCCAGGAGTTGGTGATCTCGTTGAAACACCCGTTCAGAATTTGAACGAATACCGATCGCAGCTTCGGGTCTGTCGAGCTGGCCATAGCGTCAGCATCAATCGTCGTCACTGTCGTGACATTGCATACGAGCGACCATGGTTCATTGCTTAAGTCGTGGTATGAGTAGACTCGCTTCCCGTTGCCGTATGCCCATTCACGCGGCGGATAGGGTTCGACTTCCTTGAGCTTCTCTCGGAAATCCTTTCCGCTCTCGCAATCCGTCTCCGCCGTAAAAATCGTTTCCCCTATTCGATCCACGCGGATCAAGTTTGACATTAGTTTTTCAGGTGTCGGTGACGGGGTAAAATAAGTCCCCGCACCGTGTCGATTACCAATCGCTTTCCATTGTTGAGCGGAAGACTCGTTGAGCCGATCTTCGATCGGGTCAAATCGAATCGTTTTGTCGTTCTTAGAATCTTTGTCGCGAAAATAGTCTTTGACGTTGACCCAGTAAGCAATTTCGTCTTCAGGAACTGAGACGACCAAGATCACGGGTGTGCTTCCTTCGAGCCAGTACTGGAGATCAGCGGGTTTGCAGTAATACGTCGGTGCTCCCTTTGCTTCTGTGATTTCTGAAACGGCTTTGCTTTGAACGGGAATCCAACAGTTCTTCACTTCGCCTGTCACGTCATCGCGCAGTTCCACCCATCCGTCGATCCCCGCTTCCACTGGTTGATTCGAGGGGTGCCAGGTGAAGCCCATTTTCAAAACCACTTTTTGGATCAGGTTGACCCCCATCTCGCCGAGTATCTGTGCATCCGTGATCCGTTTCATGTCGTTGCTCCATTTGCTGATGACGGCGGCATGATGGGCATTCGAGGCGGAGCAGTTTTCCAGAGAAGTGACTCTTCTTCAACGGTCAGGCCAAAGGCTTGATTGACCAGCAATGCGAGTTGCCACTCCAGCTGCTTCGCTTGCTGCCGCAGCTTCGACGCAGGCAGTGACGTTTCATTGAATCCGTCACGTAGAGCTTTCAATCCTGCAGGCGTGATAGGATTCTTTTTGCCACGCGACTTTCGGACTGATGCAACGATTGCGTTGAAGTCTTGCAGGGATGCCGTTTGAAGCAATCGAGGCAGCTTCTCGATCTCCATTTCGGTATGAAGCCAGTCTGCGAACGCTTGATCTGCTTTCTGGACGCCGTCGATGCAATCGCCCATTTTCTCCGTCAAGGATGGATCGAACTCGCCTGGTTGATCTGGAATTGGGATTCCAGCAACGTATTGCGTGAAGTATCGGAGTGCCTCGTCTTTGCCGTGCTGTGCCCGACGCCAACTGAACCACCATAGTGCCGGTGAGTTGAGAACGGCGAGAAGCCAAGGTGTAGGTGACGAAATGAAATAGACTGTGTTGTTGGTCATCGGTGCATCACGTCTACCGCTGTTGAATTATCGTGGAGTGAGAAGGATTTTAGATGCGGCCGGAGCGCTTCGCCTCGGAAGAGCGGTTTGGACGTGATGGACAATTAAAAATCCTCAATTACATTGTCGATGTTGCGAAATTAGTCGCGTTAATTTCCTACGAGTTAGATCGTATCTACTAGCCCGCACTGCAACTCGTTGGCACGCTAGCGAATTGTCAGCGATCACAGCAAGTGTGGTAGTTCTCATCGCCTGACACAATTGCACGCTGTTTTTCGGATCAACAAGCAAGAAGAATCACGCCTATGTCAATAGGTTTAGCTGTCTACAAAAATGCCAACAAGGTTTCTAGATTCGAAAAGGTTAACATTAATTTGGTGCCGGCAGTATAGCCGATCGGATTAGGTGGAAAATGAAGGCATTGGTAGTGCTTATCAAGTCAACGGAGGAGATATTCCGTCTTTGGTTTCGAGGCACTGATTGGAAATGCAAATCGGATGTACTGTGTATTTGCAAACAGCGGAGATCACAGAAGTAACAATTTGGCGAGTCGAAAGCCATTTAGGAGGGTACTTGAGTTGTTCCACTTCTCAAACTCAGGACTACGCAATGGCTCATGCACTGGCGACGACGGACGGAAAGACAGCAATGATGTACGCCGGGGAAACTCCCTGGCATGGACTTGGGACTCGGCTAGATCAACCAGCGACATCCCGTGAAGCGATCACCGCAGCCGGTCTCGACTACTACGTCGACTTAAAACCGATCTACACGAGCGATGGCACTCTGATTCCTCAGCGGAAGGCCGTCGTTCGAGACGATTCTCGTGAAGTACTGGGAGTCGTTGGCAACAGCTATCAGCCGGTCCAGAACTATCAAAGTTTTGGATTCCTGGATTCCATCGTCGCGGATGGGCAGTTGCGGTATCACACTGCTGGGGCTCTCGGGAAGGGTGAGAAGATTTGGATGCTGGCAAAACTGCCGGGCGAGATCCGAATCAAAGACTCCGAGGATGTGACTGACAAATTCCTATTGCTAAGCAATTCCCATGACGGCAGTTCAGCATTGCGGGTTTTCTTTACCCCAATCCGAGTTGTGTGCGCCAACACGCTGGGACTTGCCGAACGACGCGGACGTGGGCAGGGAGTCTCCGTCATTCACAAAGGTGATCTCGCCGCAAAAGTCGGCGAAGCTCAGAAGATCCTGGGACTCGCGGCGAAATTTTACGATAGCGTCGAGGAACGGATCAATCATCTGGCGAATCACTATCCAAGTCGCGAGCAACTGGCCGGTTACTTTGAGCGTCTGTACCCAGATACCCCAGACTCAAAGAACAAGCGAGCTGAAAATGTTCGATCCGAACTTTTCCGATTATTCGAGGAAGGGCTAGGGCACGACATTCCCGAGACGAAGCTGACGACATGGGCCGCGTTTAATGCAGTCACGGAGTTTGTTGACCATCACCGGACGACTCGGGGAAAGACCGATCGGGATCGAGCTTCTAGCCGGTTGGAGTCGGCCTGGTTCGGTAGCGGAGCTTCGCTGAAGGCACGAGCATGGGATGAAGCGTTGGAACTGGCAGTTTAGGCTGGCCCACGGTTGTCGCGAGTTCCAGGTAAGTTAGGTTTTCCCGCCATTCCTGGAACTCGCATGACGAACAAGCCTAACACCAACGGCCGACTTATCGCGATCGGCGACATTCACGGCCATGCTATGGCCCTGCGAGCTTTGATCAAAGCCATTCAGCCTTCCGCAGACGACGTCATTGTGACGCTGGGCGACTACGTCAATCGTGGACCTGATTCCAAGGGCGTGGTCGAATGTCTGATCGAACTTCAAGATCGCTGCAATCTAGTCCCGATTTTGGGGAATCATGATGAGATGCTCTTGGATGCACGAAAAGATCGTTACGCCTACGATCGATTCTTGGTGAGCGGTGGCCGAGAAACTGTCGCTTCCTATGGTAAGCAAAAGCTGGATGGTATCCCCAAATCCCACTGGGCATTTTTGGAGTCATGTCGTGACTACTACGAAACTGCAAGCTTCATTTTCACACACGCGAACTTTTGCAGCTACACACCATTGCCGCTTCAGCTTTCATCCGTGCTGCGATGGACTGGCATCGATGAGATGGACATATGCAAACACCGAACTGGAAAAGTTGCCATCGTTGGTCACTCAGTAGGCAAAAGAATTCGCGACTACGGAACTTGTATCTGCATTGATACCGGCTGTGGTTTTGGTGGACAGCTCACCGCCTACGATCCGACCAACAAGAGGCAATGGCAAGTTTCGGAGAACGGCTGGCGTACTGATCAGTCGACATCCAGATAGTAGATTTTCTGTTTTCGCCCAGCAAATTTCTCCTCGAAAGGTTCGGACCAATCTGGCTGCTCCGCTAGATAATCTCGCAACAGAATTCCGAAACATTGTCTTGAAAAGGGACCGCACTCTCTTTTCCAGTCAACAGACGATGCAAGACGCAAAATCTTATTACCTAACTCCGAGCTGTTGATCACAATCATTTCCTCCTCATCAATAACAGATTGGATTACGTCCTCCATTTGGGACTTAGTTTCGAGTGGCAGCCTACGGTAAGTGTCGAGCACGGCTTGCAATGTCATGGTGAGATCCAAACATGTAGGAAGTCATCTCGTCGTAATCGGGGTAAGTGGTTTGTCACTTACTCAAAACGCGAGACAATTTGATGTTGAAGGTAAACGTGGGGATGAGTCGAAAGGTTTCGAAAGATTTTAACAGCACTGGGTTCAGTGTGAACCTGGAGGGCGAAATTGGAGCTCCGGTCAACGATCCCGAATTTGTGATCGAAGAGATCAAAAAGTTCTATGATTTGGCTGAGGAATCGCTCCGAATTCAAATTGAACGATACCAAGACGATGGATCGATCGAACCGCGGCCCAACACCAACGGTCATCATTCACCTCGCCAAACATCGACGCTCCCAAGTTCCAACGGCAATGGACACGCCGATCGCTTGAATGGCAACGCCGCTCATGCTGACGAGCCATTCCATCCTCCGGCGACCAACAAGCAGATTCAGTTTTTGCTCACTCTCGGAAAACGGGATGGTCTCACGAAGCCCCAACTGGAACAGAGAGCAAAAACGATCCTCGGTCGCGAAACCGATCTCTACGACATGACTCGCCGTGAGGCAGGCAACGTCATCGACCAGTTCATGCCCTTGAACGGCAAGAAATCTGGCTAGACAGATCATTTGCACCCACCAACCGAGATTATTTCGTGAAACCAATCAAGCGTCCCCATTGGAGTTTCAGTTCGATTAACCAATATCGACGCTGTCCGCTCCAGTTCTTCTTCGAGAGGATTGTCAAAATCCCTCGCAGGACACTTAGCAGCAGTCTCGTTTTTGGCTCCGCCATTCATGATGCTCTGGCCGGTCACCACCAACGAATCAGGTTAGGCAGAGAATCTTCTGAACAGAACCTGAAGGCGGATTTTTTGGGATCATGGGATGTTCGCACCGCAGATCAAAAGGTCACGTTTAAAGCAAAAGAATCGGCGTCTGACTTGCTTGGTAAGGGGCAGGCCCTGATGGAATTGTATTCCAAAGAAGAACCACCAACGAACATCATCGCTGTAGAAGAACGTGTGTTGGTTCCATTGTGCGATAGTAGTGGCAACATCCTAGAGCGACCACTGGCCGCAACATGTGATCTGATTTCAGGATCAACCGAACAAACGGTAGTCACTGAGTTCAAGACATCGGCAAGGTCTTACTCCGTTTTCGACGTGGAAAGTTCGCTTCAACCGAGTTGCTACACTCAGTCAGCCCTGTCCACACTGGACCGATGGGTTTCAGTGGAATTCGTCGTTTTCACAAAAACGACTACCCCGAAAATTCAGAGACTGAAAACATCGAGGTCACAGCAGGATTTGAACCGACTCGGAGATGTGGCAAAGAATGTTGAGAAGGCAGTCGAGAATCAGATTTTCTACCCCATCGAAAGCCCAATGAACTGTTCTGGATGTCCCTATCGTCAGGAGTGCCGAGATTGGCGTCCAACCACATTGAATATCCAAGAGAAGCAGGAAGTTCATCGCAACAAAGAGGTCGTCTGTGCTGGTTGAAATCGGAGGGAAATCAGGGTGTCTTTGCGACTTAGCCGAGCAGGGGAAACTACATTGTCCACTCAATGTTCGTGCATCCAGTGAGGACGTGGTCACGGGCGAACTCTTCGGCAAGCTGCAACTCATTGCTCCTCGTTGGTGGC
>NZ_BAABGA010000048.1:0-181774 GCF_039541335.1 Novipirellula rosea
GGCTTACATTCAGTTACGAATGCGGCACGAATATGGTTTATGCTAGCTTGAAAGGGCTCGGCTCACGCCACCGGCAGAGGGTGTGTCGGCCTCCGGCCTGTAATCATTGCTACTAGCTCCGCAGTCACCGAAGTTGGTGGAGCGGTAGCTGTAACCATCCACGCTCTGGCAAGCGTAGCTACAAAACAAAAATCGCTCGCCGGACGACGTCGGGCGTGCGATTTAAATGTGACGAAGCATCATTGCGACTTGCTGTAAAAGTCGATCAATCTAGATTGGCTCGAATCATTACTGATTCACGACTTCGCCGTTTTGAGCGGTGCTCATCGGCCGCCAAACATTCAGGTTATCGACTGAATCGGTGACAAAGCGGACGCCTCCGTCGGCCATCAACACGTTCACACCGCCGGTGTGGTAACTGCGTGCTGCGGCGTAAATCGCTGCGGTGTCCTGCACCTCATCACAGGCCAAACGAGGCTTCTTGCCATCGTCATCGATATCCGCACCACAGGCCGCCAACACATCTTTCTCGCTCGAGTTTGGGTTCAAGAAGGTCGAGAAAATCGTGGCCCCCATCGCAGGCGACATCCAAACACCGCGAATGTCGGTCTTGGACTCGGCCGCAATCACTTCGCTCATCGCAATCGTGTTACTTAGCCCATCGAGAAAATCGCGACTCTTCATCCCATTTCGATTCTGAAAACGATCGCCTGCGACTCCGTTCTTAAAAATCTTAGACTCATCGACATAATAGGTACCAAACGCACCGCGTGTCTCCTTGGTTTCCCACGACAACATGTCACCGGAACCCCAATTCACGGCATAGTTATTGCCTTTGGCAAGTGCCTCTAAACCATAAGCACCGTCAGAAAACTGTTCACGCACGACGGGTGCCGAAGGACACGAATCGAACCCGCCCAGGGGTTCACGCCCCAAGTGCCCCAGGGCTGCGCTGTATTCGCAGTGATCGCAAGGGTTCATCGCTTGACCGGGAACCGCGTCGTCACAACGCTGGACCAATTCCCATAACGCAGGTTGTTCCATATAGGGAAACAACATCGGTAGCCAATGCCATCCCAATTCGTCTTGACCATGTTGCCAGCCCCCCGTCTTGAAACGATTCTCGTGCTCGTCATAATTAACGTTTCCGGGGGGAAAGGCGCCAAACGCGGACATATGGTTATGCATCGCCAAGCCAAATTGCTTCATATTGTTTTGGCATTGCATGCGGCGTGCTGCTTCGCGTGCCGCCTGAACGGCGGGCAACAAGAGCCCCACGAGGACTCCGATGATAGCAATCACCACTAATAGTTCGACAAGCGTGAATGCCGAACGCTTGTAGTGAGAGACGCCACGATTTTGTTGACTCAATTTAAACCCTTCATCAGTTAGACATGGTTATTGCGGAAAACGTGGACCACACCTTTTTGCAAGACATAGTTTGCAGGAGATGGTTTGCACGCCAGAGCGATGAGGATTAAAGAGAGCCGATGTTGGTTTTCAGCGTGAAGTTTGTGAACGTCGCTTTAAGATTCGGTGGCCGACGGGACACAACAAATCAATGCGGAACACGACCACCTCCGCACTAACACAAGGGGACGATGCCTCCCGCAGAAAAAATCCCCCGCGATAACAAAATCGAGATTCTTGCCGATTTCAAATCGGCAGTAGCGAGCGACGGTGCAAGGCGACTGCGTCGAAGCCAGCCACGCTCAGTTCACGCTCTGGCGAATGCCAGCGCCGGAATCATCAATGAAAAAGGCGTCAAAATCAGGGGCCCCTTCGGCTGTCCCTTCGAGATCGTATTCGTCGGAGATCAACGATCCGATGTGAGCCTGCAGTCGCCGGGCGCCCTCGGGTAACGCGTGATGCGTGGCAACCTCGCTGGCAAAGTTAATCAGGTCGTACACTCGAGCTTTGCTGGGCAAGATCCGGCGACGCTTGTCACTGAGTGCCTCGAGATTCGCAAGTCCATATAGTTCGCTGAGGTTGCCTGCCATACTGCGAAAACGACCAATCAAACCATCACATGTCAATTGCCGTTCGCGCTGAGCACGATCCAAGACCACGCCAAGCTGCAGACACTCGTGCACCGATGCCCACGAGGTCTGGCTCGATTCAAACCGTTGGCGAATCGCGGCATAACCATCGCCGTTGTCATAAGAATCGAGCGCGCGAGCGATACAGTAGTCCATCTTTTTGCCAACCGGAATATCACTGCGAAACGCCTTGGCATAACCGATCATTCCGTTTTGACAAACCAGCCGCAGCATCGACAAGAACAGCCGTGGGTGTCCAAAACCATCCACCGGCGTTTCCAAACAGAAGCGGTCGTGGAATTGATCGCCTCCGATCTGCAGCGACCTCGAACCGCCTCGCGGCTGATGTGTGCTGATCAACAATCCCTCGTGGTACCGCACATCGGTTCCACCGAATTGCTCGACCAATTCCGCGATCTCGTGGTAACGAATCACCGGCCGCTTGACATTGGTGACGGCCAGCAGCGTGCCTTCGGTTTTCTGTTTACCTCCGGCGTGCTCGGCAATACAGAATCGGAAGGCATCATCGGAGTTTTGCTGACTGATCCTGGCAAAAACTTCGTCGGGCGAGAAATAACGAAACACGTTTTCGGCGATGCCAAAGCGTGTAAAGAACGACCGCCAAAACCGCCGTGACGCCGTAACCAGCCGGCCGTCAATCTCGAGGTGACGCAGCTTGACTCGGCCATTTTCCGTCCGCTCGACTTTGCGAACTTTCAAGTCGGCTACGGTCGCATGACCGTAACAAAAACGAGGTGAATTCTGCTTTGAAACCGACGAGTTCGTTTCGGACAACGAGGGTTGAACAATTTCTGTGGACATCACCGGGGGACTCCTGAGATAGAAAGGGAAAGCAAACGAACGGGAACCGTAGCGACTGAGCCAATCGCCTATTGAGCACGTGAAAACCAAGCTTTGGCGGCTTTGCCACGATGCATCGCCACCAATTTCGGAAGTGAGACTTCGGCCGCCGCCACTCGATTGCGAGCGATGGCAGTCATCTGGTTCAACATTCGATTCGGACGAATGCTTCGCCATCCTTCATCGGTCCACAAATACTGCTCCGCGGCCGGTGCAGTGCGAAGCATCGGATGCGGCGTGCGGTTGCACTGCACGACTTGCTTGACCGGCACTCGATGACTTGACCGCAACACGCGACCGGCCATCTGGATCGTGCACCCTTTGCCGCTGGGCCGACAGAACACTGTTTTTAACTCGGGACAATCAAAGCCTTCGGTCAAGATTGCCATGTTGATCAAAACTTGCGTCTCACCCGAAACAAACGACTCGATCTGTTTCTCGCGATTGCTGGTCGCGGTCACCACCGCGCAGGTAACACCAGCTTGACGCAGCAGCATGTACAGCAACTCGCACTCGGTTCGGCGATGAAAAAAGACCAGCGATCGTCCCCATCGATCGGGGTCACCAATCAAGAACTTGGCAACTTGACTCGGCGTGTATTCGGGAATCGTGTAGTGGTGATAGGAACTGAGGTAGCCATCGGCGATCAACGACGCGATCCCCGCGTCACGAATGACTTGGTCAAAACAGAGCTTGATGCGATCGCTGCGATAGGGGGTCGCGGAGAGCCCGAGGGTCCAAGCGGGCTGAATTTGGCTATGCAGATTCGCCATACTGGTTGCCGCATCATGCTGGGCTTCGTCGACAACCAACAGGTCGACTTTGGGCGGCGACTTTTCAAACATGCTGATGGTTTGCATGCGAACACCGAAGCGACGCAACTGATTTTCGGCTTCGGCTTGGGCTAACAGATTTCGCCGCATCGCGACCCAGCCCACACGAGCTCCGGTGGCACGCTGGATGAGTGCGGCGATCGCCAACCCCATCACGGTTTTGCCGCTGCCCGTTGGACTTTCGATCAAAACGCTGGAGGCTTTAGGAGCAAGCTGCCCGTCACGCTTGGTGAACGTTCCGCCCATCATCCGCACCGCCGACTCGATGATCCGCCGCTGGTACGGCCGTGACTGGACAGCGCACCCCGCTAGCAATGCATCGAGTGCGCCGCCGGCGCCGACTGAAAAGCCCTGAAGCCGGCCAGCGTCAAAACTGGATTGCAAATGCGAACCGGACACGGTGTTTCGCTGCAAGAGTGAACCTGTCATCGCCTTCTCCTCCTGAGGATCTTTTAGGAATTGATCGCAAGTCAGAAGGCATCATTCCCGCGCGTGATGACACGTCCGGTCAACGCGAGAAGAAAAAGGAAAGATTTTTTTTCGGTAGCGAGCTTCGCGAATGCGGCGTTACGTTGGCAAAAGAAGGTCCGCGGCGAGTGCCCCGGTTGGATGGTGACGAAACTGTGGCTAGCGTCAAAACGCAGCGCAGCGAAGGGTTTCGTAGCGAAACTCGCAAACAGTTTCGGGGGGGGGCATACACCATGGAACGAAACTCTTGACGAGCTCTGTTACCAGAAAGTGATGATTGCGGGTGACCTTCCCACACGCTTAATGCTACTTGCGTTTCGGATCGCCGGCGGGGTCGGCATCGTTGCTGGACTTCTCTTCTTCAGCCGGAGGCTTACTTTCAATATGCCCGCCGACGCTGAGTACACTGAGTTCGTCGGTCAATCGTTGCCGCAGCTCATCCGCGCCGGGGAACCCCATGTGCACCGACTCGATCACACCCGATTTGCCAACCACGACGGTTTGCGGGATCGCATCAGCGCGAAACGCATCGGAAATTTTCCCGCCGGGATCTAACACAACGTCCAAGTCGATATCCTGTTTCTCGAGAAAGCTTTTCACCAACTCGAGATCTTCACCCACGTTGACAGCCAAAAACACAACGTCCTTATCCGCGAACTCGCTTGTCACTTCCTGCAATACCGGCATCGCGGCGACACAGGGGGCACACCAAGTGGCCCAAAAATCGAGCACAATAACCTTGCCCTTCAGACCCTCGAGCGAAACCGGTTGTTCCCCCAAGGTTTCTCCGCTGAAGCCCGGTGCTTTCTTTCCTAACAGCGGATGTTCCGCCACCGCCCCAGCAACCGACTGTAGGTAATCGTCAAGCGACTTGTATTCGGTGGCATCCTTGGACGGACGAAATGCAAACAACGCATCACTGACCTCACCACTCATTCGCCACGAGAGAAAGTCAAATTGAATCTGATACTTAAACCCTTGCGGCACCTGGACCTGTTTTGTTGCCCGCAGCATTGCGGTTAAATCGACGAGCAAACGCAGCGGCTTGGTTGGCTCTTCTTCGCTGATCCAAAAATCCCAACTGACCGCATCGTTCTGAACGCCACGAATCTGAACGGACGGAACACGACCACGGAATTTGCCGTGATTAACAATCTCGACTGACTTCATGCCGCCCAGAAAGGTCAACGAGGGATCGACCCCCGCAAGCGACAATGCCATCACGGGTTCGGGATAGGCCCCCATCGCGATTGGCAATTCCACGACCGCTTGCTGCAGATCGAGACGGTCATCGATTCGGTAATACGCCTCCGGTGAAAGCGCCACCACCATCTCTTTACCGTTTGCATAGATCCGCGTTCGCTGGTCGGGTTCTTTCAAATAGATCGTGAACTTGTTGGGATGTTTTGAAGCGATTTGGTAGGTCGCCTTGCGAGACTCGACCACTTTGCCCTGCACAATCGACTCGGTCAACATTTCGACGGTGACTCGAGAGACATCCGCCTTGTTGATCGAAGCAAAAAACGGCTGGAGCACCTTGCGAACATCATCCCCCAGCACGAACGCAGGCGACTGTGACGAGCCCGCATTGGCAGCGGATCCCTTGGCCGCTGCAGTTCCCTTGCTGTCATCCTGAGCCCAAGCGACAACAGGACTGGCCAACACAGCGATCAAAAATAGACGAGCAACCATCTCGAACAGCTCCCAAATTCATGCGTAAAGCGAACGCTCGCATGATAGAACGATTCAGGGGCGATGGCTACACACGGGCCGGGACGACGCATTAATACGTGTCGGGATAGATCACCAGCTCGATGCGGCGGTTGGCGGCGCGGCCTGCGGCGGTGGTGTTGGGTTGACGCGGGTTGTTGGCACCCTGCGCCACCGTAAACAACTGATTCGGCGGCATGCCAGCGCGGCGAGTCAACAGCTCGAGCACTCCTGCGGCCTGGCCGGCGGCCAATTGGTGACTGGTTGCAACTTGGCCACCGTACAGCGGCGAGTCATCGGTGTAGCCTTCGACGCCAATCCGCTGACGCGGAAACAAACTACGAAGTTGAGCGGCAATCGGATCGAGCGTCGCGGATGCCTGAGGCAGCATTTGGTTGGTGCCGGGTTGGAACAATTGGTCCGCCGGAATCACAATGCGAATGACTTCGCCGTTCTGCTCGACGGGGATACCGCCAAGGTTCAGCCGGCTGGCCGCTTGCAGCAGATCTGTATTCGCTCTGATCGATGCGCCGCCTCGCTGCTGCGCGGACGCCTGAAAACCGCGAACACGATTCTCAGCTTCACTGGCAGCGATCGAGGTCGATTCTAATTTGGCGCTCGTTTCGGACAATTGCTTGCGAATCAATTCCAGCTCATCGCGATAAACTAGCGACTGCTGTTCACTTTGCGCCAATTGGGTATGCAATTGACGATTATTATCATCAAGCAACTGAACGCGTCGATTCAACTCGGCAAGTCTCGCTTGGGTCGGGTCGACCGCAGCAGAAACACCGCCTGGAGCATTCCAAACTCCGCCCGCAGACGAGGCAAGGTAAGGGTTCTGGCTGCATCCGAGCGCACAGGTCAACGCAACAGCGAGCAGTAAGCTGCTCGATTGTTTTGCGATTGCCAAATGATCGTTGCTGAAAAACATTGCTCTTCCTGTGCTGTAAGGCGAAAACCGCCTAACCCTGTTAGTGCGAACACTAAAAGCAGCCAACACCCCATGGCAAGAGCAATTTTTTTCGCGGGGCATGTTTTCCGCTAGCGACCGCGCGAGAAGCGAGCGCTTTCATAGCGGTGCGGCGGACCTTCTAAAGCCGAACGCAACAGCTAAGCTTCGCAAGCCTTTGGCTGGTCTCGACTTGCACAATGCAGCGCCCCGAGCCCCCAGATCAGATCCTGGCAATCAATCGATTCCACCTGGGCTCCGCAGGCCAATTCACGAATCACTGCGATCGCATGCTCATCGGCCGCAGGCTGACCAAACGTGGGCACCAGCAATCGCTGGCGTCCCAGCATCAAGAAATTGCAATAGCTCTCGGGCACTCGCTGGCCATCGACTTCCCGCTTTGCAGGGATCGGCAAGCGGTGAACATTGACTTTGGGCTCACTCGTTTCGCCCCACAAACGCAGTTGACGATAGTTATCTTCGAGCGGTTTGTGGTTAGGATCGTTGGGATCGTCACAAACCGCAACAACGATGTTGCAGGGATCGAGAAACCGTGCCAATTGATCGATATGCCCATCGGTATCATCGCCCACCAGACCGCCGCCGCTGAGCCAAAGGATCTCCGTGACTCCCATTTGGGCGTGCAGTTCCTGGGAAATCGCTTCGCTAGACCAGTCCGGATTCCGCGTCGATGTGATCAGACACTCAGGCGTGGTCAGCAATCGGCCCTGGCCATCGGTTTCGATCGCGCCGCCTTCGAGGCACAATTTACTGCGAATTGCCGGGATCCCGATATGGTCACAGATCCGTGCGGCCGCTGCATCGTCGGCATCCCAAGGCGGGTATTTACCGCCCCAGGCGTTGTAGTGCCAATCAATTCCGACGAGACCGCCGATTTCGGAATCATGGACAAAGGTGGGGCCGTAATCGCGAACCCAAGAATCATTGGTCGGGCAAAAAACAAGCTCGAGATGGTTGTTTTTGGGCAATAACGCCTTCGCATCGCCTGCCAAAGACTCAGGCAGCAGGATTCGAACCGCTGTCGACTCTGCCATCAGAGTCGCCCATTTGGCAAAAAACGCCGGCATACGGTCAAATCGACCTGGCCAAGTATCGAGGCTATGCGGCCAAGCTAGCCAAACCGCCTCTTGAGGCTCCCACTCCGCAGGCGTACGACGACTCAAGCAGCTACTCTCCAGCTGAAATGTTGCTCATGAGGCGACCCGCAGGCCTACTCGAACTTGATTTCTTCTTTGACTTTCTGGATGAAGTGGGGGGATTTGCCGCCCTTACTGAGCTCTAAAGCTCGTTTTTCAGCATCTTTCTTCTGGTCGAACTCAAAAACGGCAACACGTTTGAGGTTCTGGCTGAAGACTCCCCAATACAGCTTCAGACGAACATCTTCGGCTTGCTTTTTCTTGGATTTTCGAGTCGAGGCTTTTTTCTTGCTGGCTTTATTTTTGGCCGTGGCCAGTTTTTCTGCAGCTTCCGCCTCTGCAGCTTTCGCTTTACGACTGACGACCTTTCGGGCCATGTGAAGAATGAGGGGTATCGAGGAAACGAATTGGATGTGATTTAAGCTGCCTAGCGTAACCGGAAAGCCGCGAGTTGTCACCGGGGCAGCGGACGACGGAAAAAAAATGCTCCTCCCCGATATCCGCCGCAAAGTATCGCTGTTCTTTTTCGGGAATCTCGCGTATGCTAATTGTTTGTGTTCGGGGCGGTCCTCAACCGAGGATCGAGCAAGACTTCACATCATACGACCCCACACGTCCACTTTTTCTACCGTATTACGGAGAGTCAACACGATGCAGGTTAGCGTCTCGACGCGTCATGGGAGTCTTCAACCTGGCGATCAGCAACTTATTGTTGAGAAGACCGAAAAGCTGCGAAGGCTATTTGATCGAATTAACGCGATCGAGGTCACCGTTGACTTAGAGCATTTGGATAATCCCAAAGTAGAAATTCGCGTCTCCGCCGAACATGCGGACGACAGCGTTGCGACGGCGGAATCCACCACCGTGATCGCAGCCCTTGATTCGGCAATCCCCAAGGTGGAACAGCAACTACGACGACTCAAAGAGAAAAAAACGGGGCATCGCGCCACCGGACACAAACATATCGACACGACGATTGACACGGACGAAGTCTAATTATCAGAGGCAGACCGAAAACGTCGGCACTCACTAGGCTCTCCAAGCTTCGATCGTTGCGATCGACATCAAACGTTTCGCAAAACGGTTTTGATGATTCGATCTCACAATACATTTTATAATTTGATTTCACAAAGGAATCACATCCTCATGAAGTTTGCAGACTTTATCAGCACCAAAGCCATTCGTGCGGACCTGAAGGCCGCATCGAAGGAAGAGGTCATCCAAGAACTTGTCCAGTCTTTACTGGATTCAGGGCAGATCGACGCGGACCAGCAGCAAGACATCATCGCCGCGATCATGAAGCGTGAAGAGTTGGGCAGCACCGGCATTGGCCGTGGCGTTGCCGTCCCTCACACCAAGCACCCCAGCGTGCAAAAATTGGTCGGCACCGTAGGCGTTAGCGTGGAAGGGGTCGATTTCGACTCGCTCGACGGCGAACGCGTGCAATTGTTCTTCCTGTTGATCAGCCCTCCGGAGCGTCCTGGCGATCACCTTCGAGCTCTCGAAAATATCTCGCGTCAACTTCGCGACGAAAACTTCTGCCGATTTTTGAAACAGAGCAAGACCCCAGAAGACATCAGTCAATTGCTTCAAGAAGCGGATGACAACCAGTTCGTATCTGGCTAATGAACACACCCCCATTAACTCGAATCGTTGTCGTCAAAAACCCGCAAGGTTTGCACGCACGCCCTGCCGACATGCTTGTTCGACTGGCCAGCCAGTTTGAATCGGTGATCAAAATCGGCAAAGGCAACGAGCATGTCGACTGCAAAAGCATCCTGTCACTGCTGACACTCGGAGCTAGCCACGGCACAGAGCTAGCGCTGAGTGCCGACGGCAAGGATGCGCAAGCTGCGATTCAAGCCATTGCGGAACTGTTTGATTCTGGATTCGATGAACTAGCAAACACAGTCGAGGAAGACGTCAGGCCCGTTGCCGACCCTTAAAATCGAAGCAACGCCCGAGTTTCAAGCTTAACCGGCAATAACGGATCAAAAAATCCAGAGCGATGCCGGAGCTAAGCAACAAGCGAGTGTGCTTGATCTCTTCAATGATCAACCCAATTCAAGCGAACATAACGATGGAGCGTCTTGAGAGAGCGTCAAGAAACGACCGGTCCAACGATGGACCGATAGCGTCCAGTAGCGGATTGCGCTGAGGCGGAACCTGCACCACGTGCACGCCACACAACTCTTGCTTTCTCGCCGACAATTCATCGGCCAACGATGGTCGAATTACAAGGCATTCCCGTTTCACCGGGCGTTGCTATCGGTCCTGCGCTCGTCCTGGACCCTGATGGCTACCGAATACCCCGGTGCCTCGTGGCCGCAGAAGATGCGGAAGGTGAGTACACGCGCCTACAGACCGCCGTGGACGCGGTTTCCGCCCTGCTGGAAACCAATCGCCTGGAAACTTCGGCCGTTGCTGGTGTGAACACCGGCGACATCTTTGCAGCCCAATTGCAAATGCTGCATGACCCGCGACTGCACGCGGAATTGGGACGCCGAATTCGCGAAGAGCGGCAATCAGCAGCCTATGCCGTCAGCCGCGTGCTGCACAATTACGCCGCAGCACTTCGCCGACTCGACAATCCGCTGCTTGCCGATCGCGCCGAAGATGTGTTGGACATCGAAAAACAATTGCTGCTGCAATTAGGTGCCGTATCGCGGCAACCGTTGTCCGAGCTCACTGAACCCGTGATCGTGCTTTCGCACGTGTTGACTCCCAGTGAAACGGCGAGCTTGGACCGACGATATGTTCGCGGTTTCTGCACCGAGACCGGTGGCCCCGGTGGTCATACCGCCATTGTCGCCAAAGGACTTGAACTTCCCGCCGTCGTTGGCATTGGAACGTTTCTCGAGAATATCGGAGCCGCAGCGACAGTGATTGTCGATGGCGATCGCGGTCGCGTGATTATCGATCCTGACGAAGAAACACTAGCCCATTACGAAGAACGTCTGCAACAACGCGAGTCGCTTGCCGCACGACTAGCGGAACTCAAGGATCTGCCTGCCGAAACCGCGGACAAGGTGCGAATTCAACTGAGTGCGAATATCGAATTTCCGCACGAAACCGAATCGTGCCTCGAACGGGGCGCCGACGGCATCGGGTTGTACCGAACCGAATTCCTGTACCTATCCAGCACCGAAGAGCCAAGCGAAGAGGACCATTACGAAGCCTACAGCCAAGTGGTCCGCGAGATGGACGGTCGCCCCGTTGTCATTCGTACGCTGGACCTCGGTGCTGACAAAATGGGACAGCGTCCGCTTGCCGAACAAGAACACAACCCGTTCCTCGGGCTCCGCAGCATTCGGCTATCACTAAAAAACCTCGACCTGTTTCGCCCCCAACTTCGAGCCGTGCTTCGCGCCGCGGTCCACGGGGACGTGCGAGTGATGTTTCCGCTAATCACCACGATTGCGGAATTGCGACAAGCTCGCATGTTATTGAATGTTGTAGCCGAGGACCTGAACGAAGCAGGCATCCCTTATCGATCGGATATTCCCGTCGGCATGATGGTCGAGGTCCCAGCGGCGGTAATCATGCTGGATCGCTTTGTCAAAGAAGTCGATTTCCTCAGCATCGGCACGAACGATCTCGCCCAGTACACCTTGGCGGTCGATCGCAGCAACGAATACGTCGCTGATCTCTACCAGTCCTGTGACCCTGCGGTCCTGCGGCTAATCGCAAGCAGCGTCAAGGTGGCCGATGCCAACCAGACACCGCTAGCGGTTTGCGGCGAGATGAGCAGCAACCCCGGCCGCGCATTATTACTGATCGGATTAGGCGTTCGCAATTTGAGCGTTCCGCCGTCGTCGCTGCATCGCGTAAAGAAGGCGATTCGCAGCGTCACGCTGAAGCAATGCATCCAGATTGCAGAACGCGCGATGACGTTCGAGGCAGCACGTGATGTTGACCTCTATCTTCAAGACCGACTCAGTGCCTTAGCACCGGAGCTGATCGTTCACTGATGATCCGTCTGCAAGCGAATGAGTAACGTGACTGAGCCCTCTGAACCGACCGAATCAAAAAACGCGGCGCCAAACGAATTGGCATCGCTCAGGATTCGGTATCGAGTGCGGTTCCAGAAAACCGGCTTGTTGCGCTGGATCAGCCACCGTGATCTGGCGGGACTATGGGAGCGGATCGTGCGCCGCGCCGCACTCAAACTCTCGATGAGCGAAGGCTTTCATCCCAAGCCCCGTATCGCGTTTCCCTCCGCACTGGCACTCGGTGTCGAAGGGCTCGATGAAGTCGTTGAACTGGAATTGGCGGAAAACATCTCGCCTGCGGAACTACTCCGACGCCTTGAAAACGACAACCAACCGGGGCTGATCATCAAAAGCGTCAGCCAATTGCCCGAAGCGTTTGGCAAAGGGCAACTCAAACAGAGCCGGTTTTCGGTGACGCTTCCTGAGCATGCGGACGCGGCGGCGATCCAGGCGGCGATCACGCGATTGCTTGGTCAAGCGACCGTCACGGTCGAGCGCAAAAAGAAAACACTGGTGGCCAACGTCGCCGAACAAATCTTGAACCTGGAACTTTCCGGTGATCGATTGCGATTGACGCTGGCGGCGTCCGATTCGGCATCGCTGAAGCCGCACGACGTCCTCGATTTGCTGGGGTTTGACGACTGGATCGAAAACGGATCGCTCGTCATTCGCGAACGCGTCATCCTGGAAAACGAATTTCAATCCGACAACCCTGCCGAAGTCGCTATCGCGACCGACGCCACCCACAACACAACTACCGAATACTAACCCTGTCAGCGTCCATGCGAACGCAACTGATTGGTTCGCACAAAGCTGACAAAACCACCTGAAAGGTGACTTTTTATGAAGAAAGAAATGCTAATCAACGTACTGCAACCCGAGGAATGTCGGATTGCAGTGTTAGCCGATGACCGACTCGACGAGTTGTACATCGAACGGAAAAGTGTCGAAGCGTTTGCCGGGAACATTTACCGCGGCAAGATCGTCAACCTTGAACCAAGCATCCAGGCCGCGTTCGTCGACTTTGGTGTCGGACGCAACGGGTTTCTACATATCAGCGACGTCGAACCTCAGTACTTTCGTCAAGGCGGCTACGACCCCGAAGAGGTGATGCGAGAGTCCGACGAAATGGCCGAAGCGGCTGCTAAGCGGGCACGCGACTCAGGTCATGGCAACAAACACGCGTTCAAAGGGGGCCGACCTCGCGTTAAACCGCCGATCCAAGAGATCTTTCGCCGCGGCGACGAAGTCCTTGTCCAAGTGATCAAAGAAGGTATCGGAACCAAGGGTCCGACGCTGAGCACCTACATCTCAATCCCGGGTCGCTACTTGGTTTTGATGCCCGCACTGTGCCGCGTGGGCGTTAGCCGCAAAATCGAAGACGAGGACGATCGCAAACGGCTCAAACGATGCCTTTTGTCGTTGAATCCTCCGAAGGGTCTCGGTTTTATCGTTCGCACCGCCGGCGCGGGCCGCAGCGAAATCGAACTGCAACGCGACATGGAATACCTGTTGCGTCTTTGGAAAGCCATCGTTCGCCGCGTCAAAACGCTTAACGAACCAGGCGTGCTGTACGAAGAAAGCGATTTGATTATCCGTACGATCCGCGATATTTATTGCGACGAAATCGATCAGATTCTGATCGATGAACCCGAGTCGTACGAAAAGGCACGTGACTTCTTGAAAATGGTCATGCCTCGCGTCGTCGATCGTTTGAAGCTGTACGAAGGAAGCGAGCCGCTGTTCCACAAACACAAGCTCGAAGAAGAGATCATGATGATCAATCAACGCCAGGTGCAATTACCTGACGGCGGTTCGATCGTGATTGACCCCACCGAAGCACTTGTGGCAATCGACGTTAACAGCGGCAGTTTCCGCGGCAATGATTCCGCCGAAGAAAACGCCTTCCGCTTAAACCTAGCCGCCGCTAAAGAAATCGCCCGCCAATTGCGTCTGCGTGACCTCGGCGGTGTGATCGTCAACGACTTTATCGACATGCGTAAAGAAAGCTATCGACGCAAAGTCGAACGAGCACTTCGCGATGCAATGTCGACCGACCGCGCCCGCACCAAGATCTTGCGAACCAGCCCGTTTGGCTTGATCGAAATGACACGCCAGCGCATTCGCCCAAGCCTGAAACGCAGCATCTATACCGATTGCCCGTGCTGCCAGGGCCGGGGATTGGTCAAGACCGCCGAAAGCATGTCGATCGAAGTGATTCGTATGCTGGCGCTTGCCGTTCGCAACAAGCACATCGAACGCGTGACGATTCGAGTGAACGACGAAGTCGCCGCTTACCTAAACAACAAAAAACGCCGTGACGTGATGGAAGCCGAAGACATCGGCAAGATGGCCGTCCAAATCCTAGGCAGCGAGGGATTGTTCCCCGAGCACCTCGAAATGGATTGCCGCGACGCTCACGGCGAACGCGTTGAAATCGATTCGTAATCAAAGCGAATTCGAAGTCATTCAAAACGCTCGCGAACCTCGGTTCTCGAGCGTTTTTTTGTGGACGGGGTAACGGAACTCGTCAACGGCTTGTTGATTTATTGAGCCGCGACGCGTCAGCGGCCGGGTCCCACACGATACCCGGTGCCTTACAGCCCACGGCTCACCCTTGCGATTTCCATTTGGATTAAATCAACAAGCCGTCAAGAGTTTCGGGCATCCCAGAAAACGAAAGCCGTTGACGACTTCCGCTACGGCGAGGCGAGTTGCTTGGCGACTTTGTCGACGACATCCGCCCAATCGCCCATCTCGGTTTGACGAACCAATTCCATACTGGGATACCACGGTGTCTCGGCACCCTGATTCAGCCACCGCCAATCGGGCACCTTGCCCAACAGCACGGTCACATTGACGCCGAGGGCACCGGCCAAGTGCGCGATCGATGTATCGGTCGTCACAACCGCATCCAGATTTTGCAAAATCGCGGCGGTATCGGTAAACGCCCCCGTCGCCGAGTCGATTCCTTGGGGCAATCGCACCACCGAATCGGCAAAGCCAACCTCATCTAACTGGGACGCCCCGTAGCCAAACTGCAAACTCACCAGCGATACGCCGGGGATCTTCGCCAGCGGCTCGAGCGACTGCAGCGGCAGGCTGCGATAGACATCCGCATGATGCTCAGGATTTCCTTGCCAATTGATTCCAATCCGACGTGTGCTCGAACCATCCGCCCCTGGAACGTGCTGCCGCAGCCACTCGGCCCAGGTTTCGTTTTGCATCGGACTGGACACCAAATAACCTCTGCCTGCGGAAAATAGCTGATCCGCAACCGCAAGCTGCTTGGTTTGTTGGTACCAGAAATCGACCACGTCCAAAAACGACGCTTGATAATCGATCGGCGGGACGACGGAACCAGCGGGCAGCAACAGATCGATTCCTGGCACCGACGAGAACAACGGCATCATCTCGGCCGCACACTGGACGTACACGGTCGCCCCGGCTTGCTTCAGAACCGACGCGACTCGGATAAACTGAATCGCATCGCCTCGTCCTTGCTCGGGGTACAACAGGATGGATTTCCCCGCAAGATCCTGGCCTTGCCAAACCGGCGTTGGCAGATTGGGGCGATAGGTCCCCGGCATCGCCCACCGCCAACGGTACTCGGCCCAGCCAACGTCATAATTGCCCAGCAACAGATGGATCACACCGAGGTTACGGTGCAGTTCTGCATTCTTCGGATCAATCTTCAATCCTTCGGCGTACCACTTCAACCCTCGCTCGATCTCACCCGACCAGACCCACAGCGTGCCACGGTTCTTGAGCGCCGAAAGGTAGCCCGGTTGCTGCTCGAGCGCCGTCGCCAACGCCTGTTCAGCCTCATCAATCTGCCCGAGCATCCGCAGCGAATTGCCGAGATTGTTCCAAGCAATGGGAAACTGAGGACGAATCGCTAACGCTTCGCGATACACCGCCACGGATTGTGCAAAATCGCGCTGATCGAAAAACGCGATCCCTAGATAGACCAACGCATCGGCGTTTTTTGGGGAATGCGCGAGCACGTGACGATAGACCTCGATTGCCTCGTCCAGCTTGCCTGCTTGATGCCGCTGCCAACCCTGCTGCAATAATTCATGGACGGTGGGCATCGTGCTTGGGTTCCTTGATCAGGCTGCAATTCGGCAAATCGCGGATACAAAAAATGGCGATGCACTTTTGCAAGCACATCGCCATCGATTGTTAATACAAATGGATCGACTTGACTAGTCGAGGAAGCCTACCAAATCTTGGCTACGGCTTGGTTGTTGCAACTTTCGCACAGCCTTGGCTTCGATTTGGCGAATACGCTCGCGGGTCACTTTAAAGATGTGCCCCACTTCTTCGAGCGTATAGCTGTAACCATCGCCGAGCCCGTAACGCAATTTGATGATCTCGCGCTCACGGTAGGACAACGACTTCAAGACACCGGTGATACGGTCACGCAGCATTTCTTGCGTCGCACCGATCTGCGGGCTCTCTGCGGCACCATCGGGAAGCAGATCACCGAACTGGCTGTCTTCGCTGTTGCCAACGGGACGATCCAACGAAATCGGGAACCGGCTCATCGTCAACACACGACGTGCCTCTTCGACGGTCACATCGGCTCGACGTGCGGTTTCTTCGATCGTGGGTTCACGCCCGAGCTCTTGCAGCAATTGACGAGCAACGTTTCGCACGCGGCTCATCGTTTCGACCATGTGAACCGGAATACGAATCGTTCGGCTCTGATCGGCAACCGCACGGGTGATCGCTTGGCGAATCCACCAAGTCGCGTAGGTACAGAATTTGAAACCACGACGGTATTCAAATTTGTCGACCGCACGCATCAAACCGGCGTTCCCCTCTTGGATCAAATCCAGGAACGACAAACCACGGTTACGATACTTCTTGGCGATCGAAACCACCAATCGAAGGTTTCCTTCGCTGAGTTCACGCTTGGCTTGTTGGTACTCGGCGTACACCTTGTTGAGCATGGCAACGCGATTGCGTAGCGATGTTGGTGTTTCCTGGCACGCGGTCAGGATTTGGCGTCGTTCGTGAAGCAATTTTTCTCGCACCTCGCGACCATGTTTGGTGCGTTTTTGGTCCGAGATAATGTGGTCGATTTCGGTCAAGCGGTGCGAGAACTTTTCGAGCAAGTCGATTCGTGTTTCGATTCGCTGGGTACGTAGACCGAGTTCTTCGATCAAACGCACGGCACGACGACGACGACGTGCAAGCGATCGCCAAGCTTCGACACGGCGTCGCTGCGAAGCCGCTTTGCTGAGTGCGACTTTCCAATCGTGACGGTTACGTCGCAGCAAGGTTTGCAGCGTACGCAAGTTGTGGGGCAAACGACCGACGATCTGCTCTTTTTCCAAATGGTCCGTTACCGAAACCTGGACGGTACGGTCAAAGGGTAATTGGCCGCGGTAAACCTTCTTGAGCGTCTTGTAGGCTTCGACGAGAACGTAATGGTTCTCGAGCAGTTTGGTGCGGAACCGACGGCGTGTTTCTTCAATCCGCTTGGCAAGTTCAATTTCTTGCTTTCGTGTCAGTAGCGGAATCTCGCCCATTTGGGTCAAGTACATCCGAACCGGATCATCGGACCACGTTTCGGTTTCGTCACCAGCAAGCAGTTCGTCGGGGCTTTCGAGTTGGACTTCGCCATCGGCAGCCGAAGCCATCGCAACGGCAGCATCGTTATCGTCGCTGTCGTCAACCGGCAGCTTGCGAAAACTGCCGGTCACGGCTTCGGTGCTTTGGACGCTTACGTCATCAAATTCGTCCAAGAGTGTATCGAACAAAGGGGAACTCCTAGCGGAACAGTGTGAGATATGAGGGCTGAAAATCGGTTTCGTATCGTTTCAAACGGGATGAGTTCAAACGAAACGAACAATCATGCGGTGGATGGCAAATGTAAAAATTTATCGATGTGCAAGTTTGGTATTGGTGCAAGTTGACAAAGGAATGAGCGGAAGCCCCCTGTGAACGTCATTTCACATTAAGCTGTGAATTCGTTTCACATTAAGTTGTTTAACGAGTTGCTTGAGAACAAAGTTGCTCCTTAACTCTACACCACAGTGGACTCATTATTGCGACAGTACTTCAAATGGAAGGAGTTTCTAGATGAACGGATTTTTTGCATTAGGCATGAAATGAGCTTTGCGGAAACAGTTCATGGGACTGGCTGAGCGACCCACCCGCTGGAGAAGTTAGAAAAGAGGAACCCTCTTTGCTGACCAACCACCGAATGACAGATTGCCCGGTCTAACTCTGTACGAACCAACCCAACGTTGATGCCGTAATCAAGAGCTTCCCCGATCCAAACACTTCCAAGCCTCATGACCTAAATTTAAGTCGCTCAGCTTTCCTTGCCTCCCTGGCAACATTCGGCAAATGACCACTCTTGTAGGTGGGACCCGATCCTTTCGGTCCACCAGGACGAACAAAACAGTTCGTTATTGTTACCACGAGTCACCATAGGAGGTGTCCGACACGGTTGCGGAGTAAAGTGAGAGCAAGTCACACGAATTCTCTGTCAACGGGTGGGAGCGGTAGGGGTTGGCGGTGGCGCCGTTTGCACACTTTGGATTCTAGTCAGGTTGCCTCCGTGGTCCACCCACTTCGCCTTCAATTCTTTTTCATTTGATCTTCATGTACCAACTTTCATGCCCCCATTGTCAGAACGTGATCCCCGTCACCCCCTCGCAAGCGGGTGACTCCGTTCTCTGTCCCTCCTGCGAGCAATCGGTCGCTGTCCCCCGGCTCGGAGAACTCAAGCAACTGCCAAGGGACGAGTCCCAGCCCTCCGACACGGGCCCTGCACCCCCCTACAATGAGGCCGGCTTCGCGCAAACGTTCGGCACCGTGGCTTTGGGGTTGATTTGCACCGCAAGCCTTTTGATCGCGGCTTACTGCGGCATTCGCTGGGCACTGATTGATGCTCCCGTGACCACCGAGATTCATCTGCAAGAGGTGCGAGAGGTCTATCCGACGCGAAATCCCGCCGAACTGCTGCGGGAATACGAACAGATGGAAGAGGCCGGGCTGGAACTGCCCGTCCCCTATGGCTACAAGCGAGTGCAAAATTTAAAGCAGGGCTGGGGACAAAATGCGGCCATCGCTGGGGGTGTCGCGATTCTGACTTTAATCGGAGCCATTATTTTTGCGTCTTCCGGTCGCTCGCGACGCCAGTAAGCGTCATTATCGTTTTTAGAAGACACTTGGTACAGAAAAACCGGGTCGCCACAAAAGTCGAGGCGTTGCCGCCAAACACCCGACGCGACACGACAGGGCTTTGCATTTACTCGGGCTTGCGTCGCAAGACATACACGACATCCTCGGTCGATGCATCGACCTCAATCGGATGCTCGACGTCGTAACCAAAGTCGTAGGTGGCGACGACCTCCCAACACTTACTCGATTGGATCAATCGGTTCATTTGCTTGGGGGTGTAGCTTCGCAATACCAGCTCGTCAGTAATCCGGAAACTGTGCGACGGGCTGTGGATATCAAATCGAATGCCAAACCGCTCGATGCGGCTTTCCGTATTTCGCTCGTTGGTCCACATATGCGTGCTGATCGCCAAGTGTCCGCGACGCGCCGACCATGACTCGGTTTCACTCGGCGCGACGGTAGTGGGCGTAAGATGCACGCCCAGCAAATACAGACCACCGGGGCGAACGACTTCGCCCATACATTGCAAATGCCCGCGTGCCTCGCGTTCGCTGCACAGATGGCGAAAGCTATTGATGGTGTTAAACGCGAGGTCGCATTTCCATTTTGTTTTAAAATCGGACATGTCGGCCACAAACGCGGATTCCCGCACGCCATGCCGACGAAAACGAGCATTGCAAAATTCGACCGCTTTGGGATTGAGATCGAGCCCGTCGACGCGAAACCCTTTTTTGACAAGTGCATAGAGTAGCCGCCCGGTGCCACAGGCCGGTTCGAACAGCCGTTTCGGAGCTCGCTGCATCCACTCGCTTCCGCAAGCCTGGATAAACTTGACCTCGGCTGCGCAGTCCGCGCCAAACACGAGATCGTAATATTTTGGATGGTCGTAGATAGATTCGTTAATCGTTTCGATCGTTAGGGACTCCCAAGCCGAGCGGGGGCGAGAATAGGGACACTTAGGATTGCAGCTGGAATTCAGTTCGACGAGGGGGCGGAATCGAGCAGGCTGATGATCAACGGCAGCAGTTGCTTTTTGCGACTGACCACCTCTTCGAGCTCATACAGATTCTCTTCGAGTTCGGGGTAATTGATCTCGTCCCACCCTTCGGGTTGCCGGCTCATCAACAACAAACTGCCGTTGCTGGAGATATCAGTGACCAACAGCGCCGAAAAGTCGAGCTGATTGTCTTTTGCCAGCTGATCGAGCGCCGCGACCAGCTCATCCTTACGCTCCCAGAACAAATCGAAGCCAATCTCTTCGATCTGCGAGATTGAAAACTTGACTCCCGCCTCTTCAAACTCTTTGCAATCTTCACGCACCACGCGGCCAGCTTCTCCGGATCGCAACGCCGACCCGACTTCAAAGAACTCGGTCGCATACTCGTTCAAATCAAGCGAACAAAACTGCTGCAACCATTGCAAAATATCCCGATCGACATCGGTGGTGGTGGGAGACCGCAAAAACAACGTATCACTAATGATGCCCGACGCCATGCACAGCGCCACGCCGGCGGAGGGCTGCAAGTTGGCTTGCCGGAACAAGCGAGCGACGAGCGTGCAGGTCGACCCCACCGGTTCCAAGGTAAAGCGGATCGGATTGGATGACTTGAGCGAACCACCGAGCCGATGATGATCGAGCACCTCGGTGATGATCGCGTCCTCGGCGCCCTGCACTGCTTGCGACAACTCGTTGTGGTCGACCAGCACCAATTCAGGCATCGGAGGGGTCACCAAGTCGCTTTTGCTGAGCACGCCAAACAGTTTTCCATTGTCGAGTACGGGGAAGACGGTTTGCGAGGAACGAAAGATTTGTTGACGCGCCGCTTCGACGGGCATCTTTGCCGACAACGAGATGAAGTCACGATCGATCACCGAATCGATCAAGCGAGCGGCCTTGATTCGCATCGTGGTCGTCGCAGTGTCATAGGGGCTGATGATCACCGAAACGCCACGAGCCTTGGCCAAGTGCAACAACCCACTGGACAATTCATAACCGCCCGCGATCACCATCGCGCGAACACCAAGTTCGAGTGCGGGCAATTGGATCGTCGGCCGATCACCGCTGACGACCAACAAGCGGTCGGCCGAAAATTGGTTCATCCGCTGAGTGAACCCTTCGGCGCTCATCGCACCGACTGTGACAACAAACTCGTCGGTTCGATCGGGGTCAACAACGTGCTGGAACGTGCCCCCGAGCACCGAAGCGACTTTGGTCAGGTTGCTGCAAACCTCGCGTGAGTGAACCGGATCCACTCCGCCCTGCAGCACCAATTCGAGCAGTTCTAGCAGCGTGACGATGCCCACGACTTTGTCATGATCATCGACGATCGGGATCGCCCGCAGCCCGTGCTCTTTCATCCGCTGATAGACTTCGTAGAAGACTTCGGATTGGCGGGCGAAGACGACGTCGCGTTGACAGACGTCCTCGATCTCAGGACGCACGTCCATGATGATCCGGGGCGGCGGCAACTTGGCTTTGCGAAGCGCAAACTCGGTCCGCTGGTTTGGTGCTCCACAACAGGCGGCGATCGCATCGGGGCGCGTCGTTTTCTTGAGAAAATCAGCGTAGGCAATCGCACTGCAAATCGCATCGGTATCGGGATTGCGGTGCCCGAAAACAAAGACAGTCATGGTTTGGCTCGTACCGCGAAACGCAGCAAAGAGAGATAGAATTAAAGTCAAACATCATGCAGCCGGACTAAGACGCAAGCACCCGCTGAATCGCAGCCGCGACGATCGTGTCAGGCTCGGCCATTCGCCCCTCGCCTCGCACGCGGCAACTTAGCCAACCCGATTCAGGACCAACAAAATGACATCCATCACGACGCAACGTTTCCACGTTCCGCTGGACCGACGGTTTGCTCCACATCGACGCACTCATGGCTGGCGCCAACAACACGGGACATTCGGCTTGCAAGTACAACGTGCTAATAAGATCGTCGGCGAGCCCTGAGGCAAACTTTGCTAAAAGATTCGCAGTTGCCGGAGCGACGATCAACAAGTCCAAATCGCGAGTCCACTCGATGTGGGCCCCTAACGGAAATCGCTCAGGATCAAAGGAACCCTGAGCGACCGTTTTACCCGAGAGCGCTGCAAACGTGGCAGCGCCGATGAATTGAGATGCCGATGCGGTCATGGCCGTACGCAGATCGTAGCCCGATTGAACGAGACGACTGCAAACGGTCGCTGCCTTGTAGGCTGCGATCCCCCCACCGACGGCGAGCAGAATTGCCCGCCTCTGCTCACTCATAGATCCGACGCATCCAAATCAGGACCGTCCGAAGCGGCATCCGCAGCCGCCGTCAGATCTTCGAGCGATTGGATTTCGTTATCCATGTTCAAAACGATTTTGTCTTGCATGATTTCCTGCAACACAATCGTCATCTTGTCGTGCGTGTCGACATTCACAAGCGCCCGGCTGCCTTGGTTCAATTGCACCAAACGCTTTTGAATCAGGGTGCTCAACTTAAAGCGACCACCGACCTTGTTGACGATCTCTTCTTCTTTTAGCTCTTCGAGCATGGCTGTTTTTCCTTTTGGTCTTTCAAAATTTGGCAGATATCCGAGACGGCTCGATCGACCGACCCATTGATGATTTCGTATTGGTATCGATGCATAAACTGCATCTCGCGACAGGCGGTTTCTAGCCGCGCTGCAATCGCTTCTTCGGACTCGGTTCCGCGTGTGCGAAGCCGCCGCTCAAGCTCTTCCATCCCACCGGGGTGAATGAATAGTGTAATCGGGCTGAACTCTTTGTGATCGAGGACTGCCAGGGCACCTTGGACATCAATCTCCAAAATAACCCATTTTCCAGCTTCCAGACCAGTGGCGACCTGCTCGCTGAGTGTGCCGTACCAATGGCCACGGCCGAACACCTCTTTGCACTCTAGGAAATCGCCCGCCTGACGTCGCTGTTCAAATTCTTCGTGGTCCAAGAAAAAGTAGTCCACTCCGTCCTGTTCCCCCGGCCGCGGTTTGCGCGTGGTCGCCGAGATACTCGACAGCAACGGTAACGGACATTCCTCTCGCAATCGGCGCACCACCGTCGACTTACCCGCTCCACTCGGACCGGAAATGATGATCAGCCGACCACGTCCTTCCAAATTCATGTCTTGCCTTCGCTGGATTATTCGAGATTCTGGACCAATTCTCGCATCCGTTCGATTGCACACTTGATCTCGACGACATGCCCCGAAATTTCCGTCTGCGACGCCTTGCTGCCGATCGTGTTGGTTTCTCGCAACATTTCCTGAACAATAAACTCGAGCTTGCGGCCCGATGGCTCGGGATCGCCCGCCGCTTCGCCACCACCGGCAGCCTGATTGCCACCTGCAGCCTGATTACTGCCAGCAGCACTGCCGCTGAGGGTTTGCAGAAACAACTGCAAATGACTGCCTAGCCGCGTGATCTCTTCGCTGTAGTCCACCCGATCGGCGTAGATCTGAACCTCGCGTAACAGATCGATCATCGGCACTTCGATGTCGTGCTGAGCCAACACACGCTGAATCTTTGTCTCTAAACGCTTTTGATAGGTGTCGACACTTCGCGGTCCGAGCTCGGCGATCTGATCGACATGCGCGCGGATCAAATCGCAATCCGCCCGCAAACTCGTCGCCATGTGAGCTCCCTCTTGAGCCCGCATTTGATCAAGACTGTCCACCGCGTCGCGAATCACCTGCTCGACTCCCTGCCAAACCTCCGCCGTGTCGACGCGGTCTTGCGAGCGGGGGACCACCACACCAGGCAACATCGCAAGCTGGGCCAAATCGATCGTCGCGCCATCGCCGGCAAAAGTCGCTTTCGCCTTCTGCAGCTGTTCGAAGTAGGCTCCGAGCACCTGTTGATCAATCAGAGGCAGCGTTTCCGAGGAAGGTCGCTTCCAAGTGACCGATAGATTCACGCTGCCGCGATGGATCAACTTGCGAACCAACGACTCGATTCGCGAATCAAATGCCGATAACGCATCGCTTGATCGCAAGACGCATTTGAAACCGCGATTATTGACGGTGCGCACCTCCACCACAAACGTACCAAGATCCGTTTGCAGCGACGCATGACCTTGACCGGTCATGCTGCGAGCATTTTCAGGAGTAACCGAGTTCATGCAGTCTACTTGTCGCCGTCGCTGTCGGCCGATTCTGCTGCGGTGTCCGTCGCAGATTCTTCGGTGGCTTCCACCGCAGCTTCTTCGTCGGTGGCTGCTTCTTCGCTGCTGGTTTCTTCGGTCTTTTCGCCGCTGGTCGCAGGCGTCAGCTGCACCGAGTTTTCGCTGGTTTCTTCGCCGCTAGACAACCCCGCTTCCAAACCGCTGGCTCCTTCGCCATCAAGCTTCGGAAGCTTGAACGTTTCACCAACGGGGTCTTTGTCACCGCCGCCGGACTTGATCACCGAGTCGGCGGTCGAGGTCGGAGCATGGGTGCCGAGCAACCACATCGTGAACGCACACGAGAACGCCCACACGGTGGCAACGACCACGGTGATCACGGTAAACGTGTCTCCGGCCTTGCTACCAAATGCACTTTGTCCCCCAGGACCACCGAGCGCTCCGGTCAATCCGCCACCCTTTCCACGTTGGATCAACACCAACAGAATCAAAAACAGCGACAAAAATCCCATCAAGAAGCCCAAAATGGCTCCTTCAAGCGACGCAATCAGCAAAAATCCAGCGATCAGAGCGATCATGACTTAGTTCGTCCTTCAAATAGACAATGTGTAAGGGTGTGTTCGCGACGGTGCAGGGTTTAACCCGCCGCGATAATTCCTGCGAAATCTTCGGCTTTCAGGCTAGCTCCGCCCACCAAAGCTCCGTCAATGTTCGGTTGTCCAAGCAATTCCTTGGCATTGCCTGGTTTGACGCTGCCACCGTATTGAATCCGGATCTGTGCCGCTACGTCGGTTGTGAACATCTCGCCCAACAATTTGCGAATCAGGGCATGAACCTCTTCGGCTTGCTCGGGAGAAGCGGTTTTGCCGGTCCCGATCGCCCATACAGGCTCGTACGCCACCACGATCCCCGCAGCGCGGACTTCATCGAGTCCTGCCAGCGATCCACGAACTTGCGTTTGGATCACTTCTTCCATTTTACCCGCTTCACGCTCTTCGAGCGTTTCGCCGACGCACACGATTGGCACCAAGTTGCCCGCGAGTGCCGCATGCAGTTTCTTGCTGACATCCGCATCGGTTTCGCCCATCAAGGCGCGACGCTCGCTGTGCCCCAGGATCACAAAGCCACAGCCGACATCGGTCAACATCGCTGCATTGACTTCGCCCGTGAACGCACCATCTTCGGCAGCGTACAGGTTCTGTGCGCCGAGCTGGACCGATGTGCCTGCGACGGCATCCGCCACGCTGGACAGATAAACCGAAGGTGGACAGAGGACCACTTGGACCGACGGCGTTTCGCCGACTGCGGCAACCACACCCTTGGCCAGTGCAACGGCACCGTCACAACGAGTGTTCATTTTCCAGTTACCAGCAATAATTGTTTGACGACTCAACCCATTTTCTCCGGAAGCGGGGACACAGTTTTTCCAAACAGCTTAACAAGTTCTTTCATTTGGTCTGCAAGCTGACGATATTGATCGGGTAATAAAGCCTGAGGGCCATCGCTTTTCGCTTCTTCGGGGCAATCGTGCACTTCGATATGCACGCCATCGGCCCCGGCGGCCAAACCGGCCAACGCACAAGCGGGAATCAAATCAGGCCGGCCGGTCGCGTGCGAAGGATCTACAATCACAGGCAAGTGCGACAAATTGTGAATCAAAGGAACGGCTGCGACGTCAAAAAGATTCCGCGTCGCGCTATCAAACCCTTTGACCCCGCGTTCGCAAAGCACCACATTCATGTTGCCTTGGGACAGGATGTATTCGGCACACATCAACAGATCGGTGATCGTGGCACTCATGCCACGTTTCAGTAACACCGGCCGCTGCGACTTGCCAACTTCGGTCAACAAGGCAAAGTTCTGCATGTTGCGTGCACCTACCTGCAACATGTCCGCATGTTCAGCGACCAATTCCACCAAACGAGGATCGGTCACCTCGGTGACCACCGGCATATTAAACTTGTCGCCCACTTCACGCAGCAATTTCAGCCCCGTTTCGCCGAGTCCCTGGAATGCATAGGGGCTGGTTCGCGGTTTGTAGGCACCGCCACGAAACAGATTGGCTCCCGATTCGCACACACTTTCTGCAATCCGGAACATGCGGTCGCGATCTTCGACACTGCAGGGGCCAGCGATCATGCCGAGATGCCCATTGCCTATTTTCACTCCGGAAACGTCGACAATACTCGGTTCGGGATGGGCTTCGAGCGAGGCCAACTTGTAAGGCGGCAGCACAGGGATGACTTGCGCCACGCCTGGAATTGCGTGCAGCGGCTCGGCTTGCAGTTTTTCTTCGTCGCCGATGATGCCGACAATGGTGCGAAACGTCCCACGGCTGAGGTGGTGCTGCAGCCCAAGAGCCTCGATCCGCCGAAGCACGTGATCGATTTGCTCTTCCGTTACGTTGCTTTGCAGAATGACGATCACGGCGTAGGTGGCCTGTGAATAGTTATGGGTTGTCGGAGAATGCCGAGTTGGGCAAGCGGGGCAATGTAGCAGGCAAACCGCAGAATCGTCGAGGCCAATGGGGGCCTGTGGCACCGCATTTCTTTACCAGCGAACGTTCTTCAGGCCGAATTATTGGGCTTCAAACCGAATTATCGCGCATTGATCCGCTACTTTCCTGATTCTCCCCCCACCGCAAACGATACTTTCTCCACTTGCCCCCCCAACGGACTTGTCATCCGCTTTAGGCCCTGAGACACTGGCGGTACCGTGGTCGAGCCTTGATGGATGCCATCAAGACCGTTCGACGCATTGCAAGTTTGTCTCTTTTCAAGGTGTATTGATGATTCGCTTAAGTTTTGCATTCGTTTTTCTGTTCGCGTCGCTAACGTTTGTTCCTGGATGCGGCAGCAGTGATGAGTCAACCATTGTCGGCGGGCACGATATGGCGTCGATCGAAGCCGAAGAGAATGAAGAAAGTACCGAGGACCCAGGCGAGGATGCCGGTTCGGCATCAAGTGGCCCGACTGCTGATAATCCTTAATCTCGCCAGGTTTTCTGCCACCTCTTCTACCCTCTTCGTGAGTCTGCTGATTCAATCAGCCGTTTTGAACAACGCTGTGAAGCATTTAGAGGCGGCAAACTACGGCAATGACGTTTTGTAGCTACGCTCGCCAGAGCGTGGCTGTCGCAGCGCAAAAGCGAATCACCACCTTCTGACGAAGGTAGCTGCGAGAAAAGGCTTCACCGTGCCCTCGTTTTGGCACTAACCACGGATTCGTCACCGTCTAACCAGGGTCAGCGGCACCTTGCCTGTCCCCATCCCTTGGGATCGTGAAATGGCGCTCCGAGTGCCCGACAGGTCACCTAAAACGCAAAATTCAAGCACTTTTGCCTCTTTTTTTGGACAATTTCTTTTCTACCGGCAATTTAAGGGGTGATAAACCCCGCTGCGCACTGATACGGTAAAGATCCAGGTCGCGCAAACGACCTGCACGGGGTTGTTAATCTCACCCCCCACTTTTCTGCTGAAAACTCTTTTCCCTTTTTCACTTAGGAGACATTCAGAAATGAATCACCCTAGAGCGCAGCGCGGTTTCACGTTGGTGGAACTTCTCGTAGTCATCGCAATCATTGGCGTTTTGGTCGGACTGTTATTGCCCGCCGTTCAAGCCGCACGCGAGGCTGCACGGCGGATGCAGTGCAGCAACAATGTGAAGCAACTCGGTTTAGCACTTCACAATTATCATTCCGCTTACAAACAAATACCAACGCAAATGGGGGGCACCGACCGACTCGGTGCTGCCAAAGCGGATGATGACACCAATCGTCGACGACTTAGTTTTCTGGTTGGATTAACGCCGTTCTTTGAACAACAGGCGTTGTGGGAACAAATCTCCAACCCAAGCCTCGAGACCACCGACGGCAGCACCCCGAGCGGTACGGGCGGAAAATGGCATCCAATGGGGCCGAGCGGGTTCAAATTGACCTATGTCCCTTGGTCCACCGAGATCGGCTCGTTGCGTTGCCCAAGCGACCCATTCACGGGACTTCCTGCGGGGGGACGCACCAATTATGCCGCCAATATTGGCGACGGAATTGATCGTGTTTCCTTCGGGGGGATGAACGAAATCGGCGTCTTCCACAGCAGCTCAGGTGGCACCCATACGACAGCCCAAGGCTGGATGATCACACGTGCCAAAGCGGCGAACCGCGGCTTTTTCTGGCCACGTAAAAAGAAGACGGCTTTTCGTGACGTGCTGGACGGTCTTGCCAACACCATCGCGATGGGCGAAATCCCCACCTGCGGCCAGATTCGACAGGTCAAAGGAACAATCGTTCGCAGCATCACAGGGGGTGCAGAAGGGCTGAAATCGAATCCCAAATCGACGGTCGATGCCACTCGAGACCCTGCGAGACCCCAATTCCTTAAGCAATCTGGGCTGACCCTTTACGAGGGTTCCTTTGCACGAGGCACCCGCTGGGCCGATGGTCGAGCCTCGACCACCAGCTTTCAAACCATCTTGCCCCCCAATAGCCCAAACGCGTTGTCAGGCAACGCAATGGCTAACGCAGTACTGGTGAGCGCAGGAAGTTACCACCAAGGGGGCGCGCACGTTTTGATGGGTGATGGTGCAGTGAAGTTTGTCACCGACAGCATCGAAGCGGGCGATGGCAACCACCGTGCTCCCGAACGCGATGGTGGCGAAGGCGTCCGAGCGGGAATGGAGAGTCCCTATGGATTGTGGGGAGCCTTAGGCACGCGAGCATCGCGAGAGACTCCCGAGGGTGAGATCTAAATCGCCCGCAAGCTTGAAAAATCTCGTTAAGTCGCGATTCCACAGCCGCCCCGCTTTGACACAAAGTGGGGCGGCTTTTTTTTGCCCCCTTTTCAAATGCAAGCATATATCGGGGACAGACACCAAAACGAGATACCCGACCCCAGCAGACTCATAGCAAATGGTAAAGAAGAGCGCTGCCGAGAAAACGACACAAGCTGGTGCTCCTCACAACCGATCAAAAATTGCAAGCCAGCAATCCCCCGCATTCGACATACTCGCATTTGACATACTCGCACACGAAATAGATCGCGAGGAATGCTAGCAATTGTTATTGAGGCGAGACGAAGATTACTTGGGGGTGCGATCCCATTGGGTGGCGGCCCTGAAATGTCTTTCTCTAAACGAGGATAGTTTGCTACAACAGGCCTGCTGGGTTAGACCGTATCCCCAACAGAGCCGCTCTCACCCCGAATGTGATGATGGCATACGGACGATCAACCCGTTCCGCCATTTTCGCAGAGTGAGTTTGATCGTCCGCAAAACGAACCTTGCCGACAGCACAGGCTTGCTTGGCGACCCCGTCTCCATTTCCGTTTACTTAATCTCCGACAAACCATAACGATAGCATGCGAGTTCTATACGAAGGTTCCATATTCGAGATGCTTCGTTGCGGAGGCGTTGCACGCTATTTTGTCGAGCTGATCAATCGACTTCCCGCGCAAACCACGCCGATCATGCTCGGTCCAGAAGACCCGGCGACGGGAATAACCCATCCTCGATTCCAATATGAAGCGGTGCGAACGCGGCCGCCGCTAAAGTTCCTGCGTAAGCTTTGGCATCCTGCCCAGCACGGCCGCATCAGCAAACGGATGCACCAGCAGCAAGCCGATCTGGTGCACTGGACCTATTACCAAGGTTTGTGCCGACGTCCGATCGAACGATCCAACGTGCCGACGGTGATCACGGTTTATGACTTCATCCACGAGGCATTTCCCAACACCGATCCAACGGGCAAGTCGCTGACGATGAAGGCACGGGCGATCGACATCGCAGACCACATCTGCTGCATTTCGCAAACCACGTACGACGAATTGTGCGAGCGGTTTCCATCGGCCGCAGACCGTGCGTCGATCACACCGCTAGGCAGCGGGTTGGCGGACGTGCATACCGCCCCCCTGCCCCCGGAACTCGCTGGGCGGCCATTTGTCTTGTTCGTTGGCCGTCGCGGAGGCTACAAGAACTTTGATCTGCTGTGGCGTGCCTGGAACAAAATGAAGCAGCAAACGCCCGAGTTAAATCTTGTGTTGGTGGGCCCGCGAATGAAGCCGCGCGAGCAAGCCGCTCTGGGTTGGTCTCACGACGATCCCCGCACCCATCTGTACGTTGCCGCAGAAGATTCGCTGCTAAAAACGCTGTACCAGCACTGCAGCGCGTTTGTTTTCCCCTCAAAAATGGAAGGATTCGGTCTGCCGGTGCTAGAGGCGATGATCAATGGCTGTCCGGTCTTTGCGTCGTCCTGTGCTGCGCTGCGTGAAGTCGCAGGTTCCGCGGGCTATTTCTTTGACCCCGAAAATGTTGACGAGCTTGCCGAGCTGCTGATTGCCGCGGGTGACGACTCGATCATCGACCGAGAGAACAAAATTGCTGCCGGTCATCGCCGTGCCGATTATTTTTCCTGGGAAAACACTGCCACACAGACGATAAAGGTCTATGAAGACTTGCTGAAACAAAATCGCGTGCGTCATGCCGCGTAGTTCATAACCTTTCAAGGACCCGGCCATGGCAATGGATTGCCTCGTCTGCAACGGACGTTCGGAATCATTCGCACGAGCAACCATCCTGGCACGACACGAGATCGAATACTTTCGCTGCAGCGATTGTGAATTCATTCAGACCGAAACACCGTATTGGCTGGACGAAGCGTATGACTCGGCGATTGTGTCGACCGACGTCGGCTTGGTAGGGCGGAACGCAGCGTTTTCAAAAATTGTCGATCGCACGCTCCGATTGGTAATGCCGGGCGTCCAAGCCAGTGTCGATTACGGCGGCGGTTACGGAATGTTCACCCGCATGATGCGTGACCGCGGCCACGATTTCTCGCATTACGATCCCTATTGCGAAAACCTGTTCGCGCGAGGCTACGAAGTCCAACCCGGTGCCAAGCAATTTGATCTGGTGACAGCATTCGAAGTCTTTGAGCACATGGCGGATCCGCACAAGGACCTGAAAACCCTCGATGCACTCGGGGCCAATTGGATCATCTCGACCCGGATTGTTCCTGATCCCGCACCGCAACCTGACCAATGGTGGTATTACGTGCTTGAAGGCGGTCAACACATTGCGTTATGGTCGCATCGAGCGTTGCAGTCGATTGCCTCACAATACAAGCGTCATCTGACCGTGACGCGGCGAGGCATGCATGTCTTCAGCCAAGAGAAGCTCAATCCTTTTCTGCTGCGGACCGTGGTTCGCAATCGCTCGATCCGCGTGTTTGACGGCTTTCGAAAACGCAAGTCACTACTGCAAGCGGACGCTCAGCGAGCCATCGAGCGAACCAGACGCCGCGTGGCTTAACGGCGGTGGCTTCACAGCGGTGGCTTCACGGCGGATGTCAAGCGATGAATGTCAAGCGGCGGCTTTCACCGCCGCTATGGCTTGACGTCGCACAAAGATCCCATTGGCTCGCAACATCGCTCCGGTGTTGGGATCCAACATAGCGGGACTCGACAGCACCATCTCGTAACCGAGCTGACTCATCAACTCTATCGATTCCTGCTCAAACGAATGGTCTGAGTGCGTTGGCTGGATCGACGACGGCCCTGGCTGGATCGACAACGGCATCTCCATCGCCACAACTCGCTCGAGACACCCGCTGGCCCCTGCCAACACTTGATGCGCATATCCTTGAACATCTAGTTTGATGTAACAGCGATCGCCGCTGGTGTAATAGTCATTAAACACCGTATCAAGACGACGGGCACGGACGGGCACTTGAGCCACGTAAACCGATCCCGCAGCGATCGATAGGGGATGGTCGCAAAGGTCTTGCAGCGAATGACTGATCCCGTCGGCCGCCACATTCAGTAGCGCGGTACCGTTTTTGGAACTGAGTGCGAAGGGTTCGGCTTTCCAATTGCGAAAACCTCGGCGGGTCTCACTGAGGTTGGCGTACGTCTTCGGATCGGGCTCGAACGAGATGATCCGTCCCGCATATCCACTGTGGATCAAACTTTGGGCATAGTGACCGCGATTGGCACCGACATCCAATACCAAATCGATATCGTACCGTCGTATCAAGCCGATATTTTCGTTGCCTTGCGAATCGGTTTTACACCAACCCGCATCGCGATGACGCCTGTTTAAACGAGCATTTGTCTCTTCCGACCGCGACGGTGGCGATAAAGAAGCGTCTGACATCCGTGGGCCCGAGATCCTAATGAACGACTCAACACGACGCGGTAAAGCCAACACAGCCTTCGTCACCTGGGACCGATCCAACTCGGTCCGCCCGATGGCAGCATCGATTGCCACAGATTAGCGATTCCCCCGGATCTGCCGCAACATCGTTTTGCTACGTTGTCAGTCAATCGTGGTGGTGAGACGATTCGCTGAATTCATGCCGCTCGTCAAAGGGCTCAAAGTCACGAACGTTGACCCCAAAATCATGCAGCGTCTTGGCGGTCCAACTCGGCCAAGGTGACCAATGACTGCGAGAGGATGCCAACACATTCACGGGCAGCCACAAGTGAGAAACGATCAGCGTCATCAACACCACCCCCACAACTCCGCACGATTGCCGCGGGCGGCTGAAGCGGGTGGGGGATTTTGCGATTCGAACAAGTCGCTCGCTGCGGCGGACGATCACACTTTTGCGGCGGCCAAACGCCAACGCACAGGCTGCCGATTTGGATGCTGGATGCTTCACGCTCCGCTGTGCGATCTGAATCAACGTGCGTAAATAGTCAACGACCTTGCCCGCGGACTGTGCTGCCACCTCATCACACAAAAATTCGCGAACCACCTCGGCTCGGTATCCCGCCCACCAAATCGCGGGATGGAACCACAACAGCGAAGTACAGATTTGCTGCAGAAAGAGCTGCAGCGGATGGTTGGTTCTCAAATGCGATAACTCGTGCAGCATCACATGCCGCAGCACCTCTTGATCGCCTTCGATCAGGTACATTGGCAAGACAATTGTCGGCTGATGGAATTGCCGGCAAAAAGGCCCTGTCATTTTATCGGACACCAGCAGATGTAACCGCGGTGGCAAAAAGTCGGCCGGAATCGTGGACAAGCCGAGCTGATCAAATGAAACCGTTTCGCAGTCCTGTTTTAGAAAACGCAGCAACTGCCATACGCCCCATCCACGACGCAGCAGAATCAAGCAAACTCCCGACAACCAGATCACGCCTCCCGCGTACAGACCCCATGTTTGCCACTGCAGGATCCAATCGACTCGATCGTTCAATTGGCTTACCGGAATGGTGGCAATGCGAAAGTGAGGAAGCAGGATGGCATTGGCAACCAATGCGATTACGGCAACAAAGCTTGCGGTCCACACGCGACACGCCGAGGCCGATTCGTTCAACCATCGCTCGATGATCGCCGCGACCATCACCACCAAAGTGACTTGCAGACAGATCCCCGAAACAGCCTCCCACACAAACGGAGCGTTCATCAAGACTTCTCCAACTCATCGGCTGCTTCGGCCATCGCCGAGAGGTCCTCGGCGGTAATTTTTTCCGAGTTGACGAGGCTGAGGACCAGCGAGCGAACGGACCCGCCAAACAGTTGCTCGGCAAGTTCTTGGATCATGCCATGACGCACCTCTTCGCGGCTGACCAGTGGCAGATAGCTGTAGGCACGGCCGACCTTTTCGCCACGACGCACAATCTTTTTCTCTTCGAGAATATTCATCGTGGTCATCACGGTGGTGTAGGCCAAATCGCGATCAATCGCGGCAAGGACTTGCGGCACGGTCACTTGGCCTTCGCGCCAGACGACGGCCATCACCTCGGCTTCACATTTCGTCAATTGAATACGGTTCATCCAGCTTGGCCCCATTGAAAACGAATACACATCACTTAACTCGTCCCATCGGTGTTAGCGTCGCAACCGCGCGATTTCGTGGTACAACGTTAAATCAATATTTTGGTCAACAAAACGGACGTGACCATCGCCATATAAAAAGTTCGCGCCACCGGGATGACGACTTGAAAAATCACACTCATCCGCCAACGGATTGTTGATTCCCTCCAGTGCAGAGCCTACCAACCTCGCCGCCGCGTCTTCGCCTTCCAGACTGATCCCCAACCAAGTCGAGGGGACTTGAGCCATCGTGCGTTCGCCGACCAAATACGTTTGACTTAAACCACGCTGGAACTCACGAAAACGGACGGGCCGGTTTTCTAAAAACGCACCATCACCGAGCGGTGCAGGCACCGCATCATCTGCCTCTAATGTTCCAAAAACACCGACGTAGTTTGCCGTCGGCAATTCGACGATCGCTTCCGGCTCGCGGGTAAGCGGTAACTTTGCCCCATCCAACGCATGCGTTGTCCCGCCGGCGTGCTCGTCTTCGTCCTCGTGCTCGTCGCCTGCGTACAGCACAAAGGTCGGCTCGGTGATGTCCGAGGGGCAGAGCATCATCACCAATGGCTGGGACCGGATTTCCGCAAAGCCAGGATCAAGCAGCGTGGGCTGGGCATCGATTTTGTCTTTCAAACTCTGCTGCTCGAGGAACGGCAGCACTTGGACCGCCCATCCCAATGCGGTTTCTTGTTTTGCGTCGAGTTGCCAACCGGCGGGCAAGGCCGCCTTGGCATTGTGATGCTGGTGAAGCGCCATCCCGGATTGCCGCAAATGGTCTACACACTGAACCCGCCGCGCCGCTTCACGCGCCGAACCGATCGCGGGCAGCAGCAAGGCCACCAAGATCCCAATGATCGACATCGTCACCAGCAATTCCAAGACCGTCAAACCAGCCCGAACTTTAAATCCAGTACAGCGGGCTAATTCCGTCTGATACGTCCCTTCGTTTTGGACCGGCCGCTTGCTGGAGGCCGCTGATCGATGGGGGGCCGAGAATCGTTGCAACCCGTATCGCGGACGCGGATTCAATTGAAAAGTCAATTTGCCAAGACAATACAATCGCGTCATCACTTTAATTTTGCCAATCCAATCCATTGAACCGTTCGCCTCGAACCGCCTGATTCGTTCGTATTGTTGTATTTCGAATTCCCAATCAGGGCCGTCGTCGCCCTTTTTCGATTCGGAAAGCGGATGCATTCTACGAAGGTGTTAGTAATGTCGCAATGCGGATGTTTCACAACCCGCCCGCCTCGTCGCCAGCTAGAATGAATCGGAACTGAAATAAGAAGCGTTGATTTGCGTTTCGAGTGGATGCCATTAATTTTCTCCCCCCTCCCCTCTTCCAAATCAGGTGCCAAGCACACGATTTGTCTCTACGGAAATGACGGAACTGAAATGACAAAAGTTGCGAATGCGAACACAGTCGTCGTGATTACCGAAAACGCGATAACGGCAAGTCTGGGGACGTTAAACGAGGACAACTCGCCGTTTGTGAGTTTGGTGACGATCGCTTCGCAAAGCCCCACCTCGGTGCTGATGCTGCTCAGCAGCCTCGCCAAACACACTCAAAACCTGAGCCACAGCGTCCGCTGCTCGCTGATGATCGTCGAGGAATGCGACCAATCGATCGCTCCGCTCGTCGGGGCACGCGTCTCGCTCGGCGGAACCTGTGTTCGGATCGCCAAGGACGAAGAAGAGGAAGCACGCGTGATTTTTCTAGGCAAACACCCGCATGCCACCGTGTATGCCGACTTTGACGACTTCGCGTTCTACCGTTTTGATGTCGAGGAAGCCCATTTGATTGCAGGTTTCGGCAGGTTTGAAACGATCTCGGCGGACGAACTACGAAACCGCTGAGATTACGAAACCGTTGAAATCTTGTCGCCGCCCGATCCAGCGAGGCGAGACGGTGGAGCGTAACGAATTCGCTCAGTTCTTATTGATAGCAACTTTGGACTTTACCTATGAACGGATCCCACTCGGCTCCCACTCCAAACAACGATGAGCAGCCCGACGACGATGAATCGGTGATCGAGAGCCAGATCACCGAAAAATCACGGCCGCGAGGGGGAAATGTAACAAACGATGTCGACTCGCAACAAATGGCTCAATTTGTCACCACGATCAAAAACGCCGAACAACAGGTGGGCGAGCACATCATCACGGCGCTCCAACACGAAGACACGGTCGCCGTGATCACCACCGTCGTAATCGGCGACGATGGCCAACAGCGAGTGGTTTCGGCGGCATTGAACCCGGCTCGCATGCAGCAAGTCCAAGAACTGCTGCAAGCGGCGAGTGATGAGCGAGAAGACGAAGAACCGTGTGTTGGATTCCACTGCCTGGTGAAGCCCAAGCAAGCCAGCTAGGTCCTGACCTTCCGATCCCTAAACCACGTCGGGAACGTGGATTTCGGAACCGGCAAAGATGGTTGGCAGGGGGAGCGAAACGCGTGCGCGGAATGCGGATCGTTGGAACCATCGACCGAAAGTCTTGGCGACCTCCGCTACGACCGACGCGCACTCTGAGCCACTGGCAAAGCAAATTCCTCTAGGCCGGTTCGCCAAGTTCGAGGATCTCGGTGGCGAGCTCAGGATCGATGATTTGCTTGTATTCGGTTTCCGGATTGATCAGCAAACCGAATCCTTCGGGAAGAAACTCGAGCAACGTCTCGCCATCGACGACAAAACCCTGCACTTCGTCTTCTTCGCTGAACAAATCTCCCATTTCCCCGACAAACAGCCCCGCGTTCTCTTCGGAGCTGAAGGCCACCAACACGTCGGCGTCTTCGATCTCAGCCGTCAATGCTCCCATACTTTCCTCGTCACCGTCGCCCTCGTCTTCGTCGTCGATGTTGATTAGCACGAAATCAAGTCCAAGCAGGATAGAACGGATTTCTTTTGCGTTGCGTTCGGCGATCGCAGCATCCAAAGCTTGGATGTGGGATTGAAAAGTCATGGACGCGTGGCTCGGTAAAGAGTTTAAGAAACGGAAAGAATGCTTCGAAATGTCAATCTCTAAGTGTATCACGCCGAGCCTCTCGATAGCAGATGCCACCCATTCTCCACCAAAAACGGTCAAAAAGCCGCTAGACTTCGGATAACCGAAACCGCAATACGAGACTTCTCTCCCCACTGACACCCCCGCCCGGCCACTGACGCTCTGGCTTGGTATGAAGCCCCGCCTGGCGGAGGCCCCGAAGGTCTTTCAAAACCGCAGAAAACCGCCCGTCTGCGGCATTCACGCCCAATCAGATTCACTCGTAAGCGAATTGAGATATACTGCCGGAACAACAAAAACTCCTCGAGTTCATCAAACCAGACAGGTTGATACCCAATGAATCGCAACGAAAATGCCCCCTCTACTGAGCGTTCCCTCCAAGCCAATGGACGACGTGAATTCTTAAAAACCAGTGCTGCGGTGGGTGCGGCGACTTCGGCCCCCTACTTTTTCAGCAGCTCTAAAACGCAAGCGGCTGAAACACAATCCAAAAACGATCGCATGACAATCGGTGTGATCGGTGCCGGTGGAATGGCAACGGGGAACATCGACTCGGCCAAAGAATGGTTGGATGTGGTTGCGGTCGCGGACGTCGATAAAGGACGTTCCGACAAATTCAGCAAGAGATTTTCTGATGGCAAGGCCGACGTCTACGAAGACTATCGGGAAATCCTCGATCGCGATGATATCGACGTCATCCACATTGCCACGCCGGATCATTGGCACACCAAACCGCTTGTCGAAGCGATGTTGGCTGGCAAAGACGTGTACTGCGAGAAACCGCTAACGCTGACGATCGACGAAGGCAAATTGATCCGCAAGGTGCAAAAGGATACCGGGCGGATTGTCCAAGTCGGCACGCAACAACGAAGCACGTTCCACTTGTTCGTCAAAGCGATGGCGATGGTGGCCGAAGGCCGACTCGGAAAAATCACTCAGGTTCAAGCTGCAATCGGTGGCGCTCCCACAAGTCCTGAGATCCCGGTTGCCGAAGTGCCAGAGAACTTAAACTGGGACCGTTGGCTCGGCCCGGCGCCGAAGGTGGATTACCGCTACATGAAAAAGGCCAAGCAAGCGCACACCAACTGCCACTACGAATTCCGTTGGTGGTACGAATACTCGGGCGGAAAACTGACCGACTGGGGTGCTCACCATGTCGACATTTGTAACTGGGCACTGAAGCTAAACGGTCAAACCGAAGGCCCACTGTCAATCAGCGGAACCGCGAAACATCCCGTCGATTTCCAAGACGGATTCCCTGTGCAAAACGACCGCTACAACACCGCGACCGGATTCCAGTTCAATGTGAAGTATCCTGGGAATACCGAAATGATCATCCGCAACGACACGGACAATGGTGTCTTGATCACGGGAACCCAAGGCAAAATCTTTGTCAATCGGGGCAAATTGGTTGGTAAACCCGTCGAGGACTTGGCGAGCAACCCGTTGCCCGAAGATGCGATTTCCAAGGTCTACAAGGGATTGCCGATGGAACACAACGGCCGCAAACAACACTGGGCCAACTTCCTGCATTGTGTTCGCGAACGCAAAGAACCGATTTCGGATGTGCATTCGCACATGGAAATGCTTAACGTGTGTCACTTGGCGGGCATCACCGCTCGCTTGGGCCGCGATTTGAAGTGGGACGATTCCGCCGAGCAAATCGTGGGCGACGAGGAAGCCAACAGCTTCTTGGCTCGCCCCTATCGCGAAGGCTATGAAATTGAGATGCGAAAACCAGTGAAGAGCTAGCATCTCGCTAAATCCACCTAAAATGCATGACAAACGCCGTAGGAGAATCGTTTCACCTACGGCGTTTTGTTTTGCTTTTCCACAAATTTGCCGACCGCATTTGCTTTCCTCCGCCAGACGAGGCCCCCTATAATATCGAAGTTCGGCTTCGAGCCCGCCTTCGCCCCACCTCTCTCTCCCATACCTTCATGGACTACGCAATGAACGATCCCCACTCCGTCAACCGTCGTCAGTTTCTGGGACATAGCTCCGCTGCGATCGCAGGCGCCGCGATCGCGGGTACCGCAGCTGCCCCGCTGCTTTCCTCTGCAGCCAAAGCTGCCGAATCAACGCCCACCGCCGAAACCTTGGTCGGTCGTCTGTATGAAACCCTCAGCGAAAAACAACGTGGCGATGTTTGTTTCGATTGGGATCACCACGATCCAAAACGAGGTCTGCTGCGAACGTTTGTTGCCAACAACTGGAACATCACCAAACACGAGATCAACGACGACTTCTATAGCGAAGAACAACGCGACTTGATCAAGCAAACCTTTGAATCGATCATTCATCCCGATTGGCACGAGCGTTACTATCAACAACTCGAAGATGACGCTGGCGGATTCGGAAACGAACAATCGATTGCTATTTTTGGGACTCCTGGTAAAGGCAAGTTCGAAATGGTGATGACCGGTCGCCACATGACGCTGCGTTGCGACGGCGACTCGACTGACCATGTGGCCTTTGGCGGGCCGATTTTCTATGGCCACGCGCCGGAGTTCAATGAGGGTGCCAAACACATCGACAATGTATTTTGGGATCAAGCCGTCGCGGCAAACGACCTCTACAAAATGCTCGACGGACGACAACAAAAAGAAGCTTTGGTCGCGAAGACGCCAAGAGAACAAAACGTTCATTTCCGTGGCAAACAAGGCAAGCGAACCGGATTGCCGGTGTCCGACATGTCTGGGGACCAACAAGCCCACCTGCAAACCGTTTTGCAGAAACTGGTCGAAATGTATCGTCAAAGTGATCGCGATGAAGTGGTCCGCTGTTTGAAGAGCCAGGGAGGCCTCGAAGCCTGTGAATTGTCGTTCTACCAAGACAATGACATCGGCAATGACAAGGTTTGGGACAATTGGCGTCTTGAAGGCCCCGCATTTGTGTGGCACTATCGGGGTGCCCCTCACGTCCACGTGTGGGTCAATGTGGCCGATGACCCGAGCGTGAAAACGAACAGTTGATCTTGTCGCGGGCAGCGGGCACGTTACAGTCAGAACAATCTTTTCGACGATCCCTTTAACGATTTACCATTTTTCCAGAGAGACTTTTCATGCGTGGAATTGCTTACGCGATCGCAGCCCTAGCTGCCGTTATCATCATGGTGGCTGTGGCAAAGATGCCCCCTCAGTCAGAACAAGCGGCCAACGAAGTGGCCAGCGCGGCAACCGAAACAGTGTCCACCGCCGTGATGGCCGACGAAGGAACCCTGACGCTTGCGGTTCCCGAAATGCACTGTTCGGTATCGTGTTACCCACGTGTCAAAGAACTGTTGGAAAACACCGAAGCGGTTGATACCGTGGAATTGGCAGCCCAGAAAGAAGAAGGCATCATCGACAATCGACAAGTCATCGTGCACTACAAGCCCGGTTTCGATGTCGGCCAAGCTTTGACCGCTCTGGAAAAAGAAGGTTTCGCAAAATCGGACGTCGTGCACTAGTCGCGTCTGACAATCACCGCGTCTGTCAATTATCGCGTCTGACAATGTACCGTGCCTGACCTTCGACCTGCCTCGCCGAATCCAATTCAGCAAGACGCTAAACCGCATGGCGTCTTGTTAGTGGGGCACGGCACGCGAGACGAGGTCGGCACGCAGCAGTTTTTCCAGCTTTCGAAAAAGCTGCAAAAACATCTTCCCTCGATGCAGGTCCAACCCTGCTTGCTCGAATTCCAGCAACCGACGATCCCCGAAGCGTGGAATCGGTTGGTCAGCCAAGGCGTCACCGAAATCCGCGTGGCTCCGCTGTTGCTATTTGCTGCCGGACATGCCAAACAGGACATTCCGGACTTGGTGCGAAAGTGCCAAGCGGAAACTCCGCATGTGACGTTTTCACACACACGCCCCATCTCGCGGCAAGCGGCACTGGTGGATTTGGTTTGCAGTCACTTGCGCACCGCACGTGATGAGCTTGCCCAGCCTGAAGACGAAATCATGTTGATGATGGTCGGTCGCGGCAGCCACGATCCGTGTGCCCAGGCCGACATGCGAGTGTTAAGCGAAGTGGTTTCTCAGCGGCTGGGCATCGCCAATCCATCGACCTCGTTTTATGCGATGGCGAAGCCGCGGTTCGCGGAAACGCTCGAGCAACAGGCACGACACCACCGCCAAATCTTAATTCATCCTCATCTGTTATTTGATGGCCGCTTGTTCCAAGCGATTCAAAAGATCGTGACGCAGACGCAGACAAAATTCCCCGACGTCGAAATCCGTCTGTCGTCGTATCTGGGACCTGATGAACTCGTGGCTCGTGCGATCGCGGCCAGAATCACTGAAAACGTCTCGCGGGTGTAGTGCCCGCACAGCTTTCGGCGGCCGTTTCGCCCCCGAAAAAATGCTTGCGACATTGGGGTAGCGACCCTTATAGTAAAAAGGCTTTTGATCGTTGATGCCCTAGGAACCTGCGTCCTTGTGTCATTGGCATCCAAACGCAACCGCGATTCCCATCTCTTATCAATTCACCCCCGCGGCAGTGCCATGCGACAAGCCAACCATCGTGCGTTCACGCTCGTCGAACTGCTGGTTGTGATCGCAATCATCGGGGTGCTGGTCGGACTATTGTTACCGGCGGTCCAGTCGGTTCGTGAAGCGGCACGGGTCGTCCAGTGCCAAAATCACTTGAAGCAAATCGGGCTCAGCTTTCACAATTACTCGACCGGATTTCGCCAATTTCCTGGCTATGCCGGCGAGGCCAATCCGCAGTTGGTCATCTTCCCCGATCGCAATCAACCGAAACTGGCGATGGCAGGTGCGAACTGGATCGCGCAAACGCTGGCCTATTCAGAACAGAATGAATTGGCAGCCCAGTTGTCTCGGTTCGCTGAAACACCGAACGCAACTTTGACCTCCGAGCGAATTGCCACAATCCAGTCGGCAATCCCAATGCTGCACTGCCCGTCGCGTCGCGATGCTCAGCCGTATCCGATGATGCCACGTTACCAAGCCCATTACGGCAACGAGGCGGCACGCACCGACTATGCCATTTCCGCAGGCAGCGGCAGTGAACTTGACCCCAGCGACGTCTTCAGCGATCGCATGGTCCAAGTCGAAAAGAGCGGTGCTTGGCAATTGGGCCGATCTACTCGGGCGCGGGATGTCCTAGACGGACTGAGCGTCACCTACGCGGTGGGTGAAAAGGCAATGGATCCCAACAACTACAGCACGGGCGTTTGCCAAGGCGACCAAATGCCAATTTCCGGTGACCCCCGCGATGACGACACGCCTAGCACTTATGCTCGCTACGCCGTGCGGCCTCCGATGCTCGACCGCATGAACGATTGTTTGGTGTGCCATGATTTTGGCAGTGCTCACCCGGCCGGATGGAACGTGCTGATGTTGGACGGATCGGTAAAGATGGCGACGTTCAGCATCGATCTTCAAATTCACAAAGCCAACGCATCGATCCAAGGCCACGAGGTTCCCGAAACGTTTTAAGAAGTGGTCGTAACGCGGTAGCGAAACTCACGTGTGACTACGGACGATAACCAAAGAAACGCCGCTCTTTGATCATTGCGGCGACGTGTTCGGAAACCATCGTTTCCCATGTCGGATCCTTGGCCTCGATCTTCTTCAACACATCGCGTGAGAAGATTGACAGATAGGCATCATTGAAACTACTCAACTGTTCAATGCACCCTCGTTCGACAAGGTACTCGTACAGTTTACGAAGATTTGGGGCGACTTCGAGATTCTGGACCGCGGTAAAGTCACCGGTTTCCGGATCGACAAACGGATAGATATACAGCTTTAAATCGCTCTTGAACAATCGCCCAAACGATTCGAGCACCCCGCCCTGCAGTTCGGTGTAATACTTTTCATTAAACAGTTCCCGCAGGCTCGAGGCTCCCATCGTGATCCCGATCCGATTCCGGCTGAAGCGAGCCAAGTAGGCGGCTAGCCGGTAGTATTCAAAATAATCCGAAATCATGACCATCATGCCTTCGGCGGCCAGCAATTCGATTCGCGCGATGAAATCAGAATAATCCAGTGCACCGTCGGTCAACAGATTTTTCAGCGTCATTTCGGTCAGCTGAACGATCTCGCCTGCATCGTCTCCGAGCTCGGCGGAAAATTGTTCGCGAGCACAGCGAAGCATGTCGATGTTGACGTGGGTGACCGGACGAAAGCTTCCTCGTTCGACAAGAATCGGCTTCTTGTAAAGCACTTCGGATGGTTGCAGGACCGTTCCATCGGCCGCAAACATTGCCGCATTACTCAACTCGAGCTCGACTAACTTCATGCTCATCACGCGGTTGTCAACTTGACGAAACGCGATCCCCGAAAACTCGATCATGTCGATCTCGATACGATCGACGGTCAAATTATCCAGCAGCGATCGGACAAATTGGTCAGGATCATGTTTTAGAAAGCAGGCGGCATAGACGAGATTGACTCCGACCACGCCGAGTGCTTCCTGTTGTTGCGAATTTTCTCCGTCGAGCATCCGCACATGAATGATCACTTGGCTGGGTTCATCGCCAGGCACAGCTTGCAGTTTGACGCCCATCCAGCCATGACACTCGTTGGTGCCTTTGAAATTGCGGGCCGAGACGGTATCGGCAAACACAAAAAACGCAGTCGTATCGCCGCGAGTGGGTCCAAGCTTGTCGAGCGTTTGCTCGAATTCGTAATCCAACATACTTTGCAAACGAGGACGACAAACATAGCGATCGCAAGTGCCATAAAAAGCATCGCTGATTGCCATGTCATAGGCCGAAATACTTTTGGCGATTGTCCCGGCGGCTCCGCCGACACGAAAGAACCAACGCACCACCTCTTGCCCCGCCCCGATCTCGGCAAACGTGCCATAACGCTGCGAATCAAGATTCGTTCGCAGCGCCTTGCCTCGGGTGTCAAGCAGATCGGCTTGGTCCAGTTCACTCATGCTGCGACTTCCTCAAAGCTTCTTGAGTTTCCCGTAGCGAGCGTTCCAGGTTGATGATCCGTTCGCCCGCTCTCAGCCGGACATGCAGCTCGTCGTGATTGAACGGCTTGCTAATAAAATCATCCGCTCCCGACTCCATGCCTTCGACCAAGTCTCCCTTCTTGGACTTTGCCGTTAACAACAGCGCGTAGACATAAGCGTGATCCCGCGCCGCGCGAATCCGGCGGATCAAGTCAGGACCATCGATCCCGGGCATCATCCAATCGCAAATCACCAGCGAAAAGTCGTCGTTCTGGAAACATTGCCACGCTTCGCTACCATCCTTGGCGACCGTCACTTCATACTCCCATTTCTCGAGATAGCTCTGCAGCAACCGTCGAGAAACAGGATCATCGTCGGCAATCAAGATTTTCATCGCACGCTCCATGGCTCGTCGCCCTTGAAGGTTAATCCCGTGTTCTGTCCCTAAATCGCCAATCCTTAAAACCTGCACTCCAGCTTAAATTCTAACATCGGATGTTGATCAAGGGGTGTAGAATGACAGGCCGGAAGTCCTCTTTGTCGGAGTTCGTTTTTTTCAGGAGGACCGTAAGAGTCGACGCCCATGGAACTTGAAATCCTTGTCTTTCAATGCGAACAACGCCACTTTGGCGTTGAAACTCACTTTGTTCGTGAAGTGCTGCGAGCCGTCTCGCTCACGCCTGTCCCCAAAGCGCCCGATGGAGTGATGGGCTTGGTCAATCTACGCGGACATGTGATGCCCGTTCTCGATACGAAACAACTGCTGGGACTTGGCAACGCAAAGATTCGCACGACCGATCATTTGATTGTGATGAGAGTTGGATGCTGCGAAATCGCTTGGCACGTCGACCATGCCGTCGACCTAATACGAGTCCGCAGCGACGACAACACTGGCGACAACACCGCGTCAGGCGGCAACACCACCGTCGGCGGCAACACAGCGGGCAGCGAAAACACAGCGGGCAGCGAAAACACAGCGGGCAGCGAAAACACAGCGGGCAGCGAAAACACAGCGGGCAGCGAAAACACAGCGGAGGGCGAAAACACAGCGGAGGGCGACCATGCCCGATCGGAAACGAGCCATTCTCCCCGCTTTTTGCGAACGGTCGCCAAAACGCAGTTGGGCGTCGTTCAAGTACTTGATCCGACGAGGCTGTATTCTGAGAACGCCATGAAAGACGTGCTGGAACTCGCGGCATCGGTCGTCGCTACCGAATACACCTCGTGATGGAGCCCGCGAGGTGAACGACAGCGAACTGAGCCATGTCCTTACCGTTATCCAGCAGCGTACCGGCATTTCGTTTCGCAGTGACCAAACACAATCGATCCAGCGCACCTTATTGCTACTGATGCAACGTCTCGGAATCACAACTTCCGCAGCGTTTGTTGCCGCGATACAGAGGGACCCTCAGGTATACAACGAATTGGTCGATGAGATCACGGTGGGCGAGACCTACTTTTTCCGTGAGCCCAAGCAATTCGATTTCATCCGCCATCGAATTATTCCCGAACTCCGTTCACGTCGCGGCGATTCCACGATCCTGAGAGCATGGTCTGCGGCGTGCGCCTCCGGCGAAGAAGCCTATTCCCTTGCGATTCTGTGTCAACAAGAGTCGCAGCAACTGGATGTATTGGGCACCGATCTGTCGATCCAATCGATCGCCAAAGCGCGGCGAGCATCTTATCGGGATTGGTCCTTTCGTGGCGGTGCGATGTCACAGGTCGCAAAATATTTGGTGCAAACGCATTCCGCGAAGCACGACCAACGTTATGAATTAAGTAAACAGGTTCGCAGGCATGTTCGCTTTCAATTGCTAAACCTGGCATCGGATAACTATCCGAATCGCAGTGCCGGAATCGGAAACTTTGACCTAATTTTGTGCCGCAATGTGTTGATCTATTTTCAACGCGAAACCATTGATGCAATTGCACGCCGGTTGTATGAGTGTTTGGTTCCCGGTGGTTGGTTGATCACAGCTTCGGGAGACCCTTCGCTAATTCACTCCAGCGACTTCGCCGCGATTACCACGCAATATGGCACGTTCTACCAACGCAGCAACCCCAATGCGACGAGACAAAACGCAGCGGCAGGGGTGACGAAATCCAAGACAGAAATTAAGCCGAAATCGGATGTTTCGAGGCCCATCAACTCCCCCCGCTCAGCCAAGGCGAAATCGTTGCCACCGGCTGCGGAACCGGCCAAATCAGTGGCCCCCTCGCCTCGGCAGTCCCCGTCGCAGATGCCTCTCCATTCACGCGTGATGGCAGAGGCTCGCGGGGCGCTTGCCGCCGGCGATTACGCAGCGGCGGTTCGTTTAACCGAGAATCAACGTCAGCACCCTGACGCCTGCGTGATTCATATTCGCGGCCAAGCTCATCTGAACGCCGCAGCGGCACTTCGATCGTGTAGCGAAGCGGTTGCGAACCATCCGCTCGCGACGGAATTGCATTATTTGCGTGCCCGATTGCTGATGGATGCCAACCAACTTGACGAAGCCGCACGTGCGATTGGGCGGGCCTTGTTTTTGGACCGAAGTGACGTGATGTCCCAATTTTTAGCTGGCTCGATCCAATTCAGGCGAGGACAATGGAAGATTGCCTATCGTCATTTCGAGACTGCGCTGAAATTGTGTAACCAACAAGATCCTCAGACTTTGATCCCCTTTTCTAAACAGGACACAGCGGCGGTGACTGCGGCGGCAGCCGAATCGCAGATGACAAAAATCCGAGCTCTGCTTGCGAAAACACCATGATTGCAGCTGACAATAAACTCACCAAAGTATTCGACTGGGATGATGCCAAACGTCGTCTCGAAGAAGCTGGCAAAACGCTGCTTGATACCGACAGTCTGACCCCGGAACAATCCGCTCAAGTCCTGGACGAACGCGCCCGCCAACTTGCCCGCGTTCCAGACCAAACGCTTGACAACCGCGAAGTCCTTGAAGTGGTGCGATTTCGTATCGGCAGCGAAGAGTTTGCGATTGGCTCGGAATACGTGCTCGAGTTGACCTGCCCCAATGCGATCACTCCGATTCCTCAACTCGAGCCCCACTTTGTGGGCGTCACGAATCTTCGCGGCGAAGTCACGACGGTGATCGACTTGGGAAAACTGCTTGGCATCTCCGCCGACGACGAACAAAAATTGCAGGTCCTGGTGCTAGGTCGCGACCGACCTGAATTTGCGATTCGAGTCAGCGGCATCGAGCATGTGGTGGCACTGCGTCGCGACGAACTGCTCGAACCGATGGGGGTGGCGGGTTGTTATCGCGACTTAATGCTCGGGTGCAGTAAAGAGGGGTTGCTCGTGCTCAATGGCGAAGCCCTGCTGGGATGCGAAGATTTGTATGTAGACCAAAGTGAGTGACGCGTTCGCTCGGCAACCTTAGAGGCATCGGCATGACATTGGTAGAACACATTCGCAAACTTTCGCTGCGGTGGCAGATCTCCGTCTTGCTGGGGATTGCGATTCTCATTTCGCTTTTAGCGCTGGGAACATTGGCGTTCCAAAAGAGTCGCGAGATTGTCACCGAAATGACACTCGAAAAGATGGTCGCGCAAACCAACGAGATCGCCAGCAACCTGGAGAGCACGTTGGCGCGTTCGCGTGCGGATACCCTCGCGATCCCAAGTTATCCGCCGATCCCTGGCATCATCCGCTGCTGGGACAACGAACAAAACCCAGGCCAAGATCCGGTGCAAACGGGATCGAATGTTCAAATTTGGATGGAACGACTCGCACAAATCATCACCACCGAAATGCGTGCTTATGGCGAGCGGATTGAATCGGCGTTTTACGACGCCGAGGGCCGTGGCGTGATGCGTGTGGTATCGCGACGGGGCGACTACGAATTGGAAACCGAACAAATCCCTAATATCGCTCAAGCACCTTACTTTTTAAAAACACGCGAACTCAGCAGTGGCAACACCTATGTTTCGCCGCTGCAATTGAACCCCCGAGGCAACGCGACCGTCCATGTCTGCACCCCGGTGTTCAGCAAGTCGAGCGAAGAAACGCTCGCCGAGTTCCGTGGCATTTTTGTGATCACCCTCGCAGGCGACATCTTGTTCAATAACGCAGTGCAGACGCTTGCAGGCGATCGCGCGAGTCAAGAACAAGTCATCGAAATTGTCGATAACACGATGCAGTTCCTGTATTGCAGTAGCAATAGCGATGCGACTGCGATGAGCAACGATCGGTTTGATGTACTGCGTCCGGTGCGTGCCGAACGTTTACTGAGAAACGACCTGGAAGGCACGCATTATGGCAAAAACGCCAAAGCGATTTATGTTCAGGGAGCGGATCGTCCCGATGGCAAATCGATGCTCGGCACCTTTACCCGAGTCTTCTACGACCCCAGCGATCGCACTCGATTCTGGGGGGTCACTACCAGCGAATATGGCGAGTCGGCGCTGCAAAGCGTCACGGATTTACGGAATCGGTTCTTATTAACAGGAACCTTGATCATGCTCGGTGTCTTGACGGCAAGCTACTTTTTCGCTGGACGTTTAGCAGCCCCGCTGGCCACGCTCAGTCGTACCGCCGATGAGATCGCGGGCGGTCAAATCGACAAACCCATGCCACAGATCCATGGGGCGGGCGAGGTGATCCAACTGAACACCTCTTTTCGCGAAATGACCCAAGCACTACGCAGCCATATTGCCGAAGCCAAAGACCAAAAATCGAGAACGCAAGCGACCATCGACTCGACCGCCGACGCTATCATCTCGCTCAACGGCGAAGGCACGATTTTGTCGTGCAACAGCGCCACGCGAGAGATGTTTGGTTACAGCGAGGACCAGCTCGTCGGGCAAAACGCCTCTCTTTTGTCACGCGCGCTGTGTAACGATGCATCGCATCAACCATCGCATCATCTTGCGCCGGGCGAAGTACGCAGACTAGGGGCCGGTTCCGAAGTGACAGGACGACATCGCGACGGATCCGAAATCCCATTATTGATGCGAGTCGTGGCGATGAACTACGCGGGCGATGAAATTATTATCGCAACGCTGCAAGACATCGCAGAACGCAAACGCAACGAACTGGAACGCGGGAAGCTGTTTAATGCCATTCGAGATGCGGTGCAGCGGCTTGCCACCGCGACTCAAGAAATCTTGGCCACGACCAGCCAACAAGCTGCCGGGGCACAGGAACAGGCCGCGACGGTTTCCGAAGTGGTCGCCACCGCCGAAGAGATTGCCCAAACAGCGGCCCAAGCCGCCCAACGTGCTGACGAAGTCGCGCAGGCCGCTCGCCACACCGATGAAGTGGGCAACGAAGGACGAATGGCGATCGAAGGTTCCGTCACCGCCATGGAAGAGGTTAAACGACAAGTCGAGTCGATCGCTGAAAACATGCTGTCACTCGCGGAACGTGCCCAAGCGATCGGCGAAATCATCGCCACCGTGAACGACATCGCCGAACAAACCAATGTGCTCGCACTGAACGCTGCCGTCGAAGCCTCGCGTGCCGGCGAACATGGAAAAGGCTTCGCCGTCGTCGCGGCCGAAGTCAAATCGTTGGCAGAACAATCCAAACGTGCCACCGCACAAATACGCTCGATTTTGAGCGAGATCCAAGCGGCAACCAATGCCGCCGTGCTGTCGACCGAACATGGCACGCACACTGTCAGCCAAGCCAGCGACGTCACATCGCGAGCCGGCGAGGTGATCAAAACTCTTGCCCAAACCCTTGCCGATTCCACTCAAATGGCGACGCAAATCTCGGCCTCCGCAAACCAGCAAGCGGCCGGGGTACGGCAACTCAACGAAGGGATCCGCGACATCGACACCGTCACCAAACAGAGCCTCAGTGCCGTACAACAGATCGAAGAATCCGCCCGAAATTTGAATGGACTTAGTAACGAACTCGCTTCGCTGACGGAGATTTAATCGTCGCCCATCGCGTCTTCACCCCATTTTGATGTTCAGACTGCTTGGCGAACAGGAAGTTTGCCCTACGTACAGGACCCAAAAACAATGGACGAACAAGAATTTGCACAATTACTGATGGAGACGTTCCTGCAGGAATTGAGCGAACATATTGAAACGCTCGGTCGTGAACTCTTGGCGGTGGAGAAGGAACAAACTCCGGAACAGCTTGATGAAATTTGGAAAGTGATCTTTCGCGCAGCCCATACGCTCAAAGGCGCCTCTGCCGCAGTCAATGTGCAGCCGATCCAGACGGCGTGCCATCATCTCGAAGATATTTTTGGTTACTTTCGCGACCAGCGTCGCTCGGCGCCTCCTGCGATGATCTCGTTGATGCTAAAAGTCATCGACGGAATCGAAGATATCTCCGTGCGACTTCGCGCCGAAGAATCTCTCGACGATTCGTCGCTGGTGCAGATGTTGCCCGAACTGAAGCAAGTCGCAGACGAATTGACCTCCAGCGAATCGACGTCAAACGAGTCGTCGCTGGCCACAGCAGAGGAGCCTGCGGAAGCCACAGCGTCCAGTGCGACTGCGGTTTCCAGTGCGATGCCTGGGGACGATCGTGTCGCCGCGTTCCTGAATGACTTGGACGACCATGTTGCGACGATCTCGTCCAATGCGTTGGGATTGGAAGCAGCAAAAAGCGATGCCGAAAAACAAAACGCCTTGACCTCGCTGCTGCATGCGACGAGCTGCCTGAAAACGTCGGCCGCAAACGACTCGGACGCAACAAGCAGTCTCGCGGTGGTTTGTGAGGTGTGTGACCATCTCGAACAACTGCTCACGAGGATACAAAACGAGCACCAGGACGTGACTGCGGAGCTGGTTTCACGGATCCTGGAAACGGCAAACTCGTTTGCTGAAACGGGGCGACGACTTCGCGATGGCCGCGATTTGCAAACGGCTTCGATCCAGAAAATGAGCGACAAGCTCGGCCGACTCGATCCGGCGAAACACCATCCGACCCGCGAAACCACATCGACTCGCGACACCACATCGCCCCCTGACACCACATCGACCCCGCCTACCAAGTCCAGCGACGACGGCAAGATCCGCAGCTCCGGAAAACCCAGCGATCCCCCGAAATCCAGCGATCCTTCCAAGTCCAGCGAATCGGCAAAATCCACTGAGCCCCCGAAACCTGGCGAGTCTGGCAAACGCGTTGCCGCGGCAGACCAGGCGGCTTCGATACGCGTCCCCGCCCAAAAACTGGACGCTTTACTCGCCTACAGCGGAGAACTGCTGGTGGTCCGAGGGCGATTTTCGCTGCGAGAAAAAGACGCCAACGATCTGCGTGATCTCGCCACCGAACTCAAATCACGTTGGCTCCATTCCCAACGCACCCTACGTCAAACGACGCCAAGCCGCGCGACGCCTCCGCCGCCGTCGGTCTCTGGAATCGCCGAGTCATGGATCGAAGAAACATCAAAATCCTTCACGCTGTTGACCAAAAAGATCGAAGCATTGTCGACGCTCATCGAAGCCGACAACCGCCTGCTCGGACAAACCTGCAGCCAACTCGATGACGAGGTGTATCATGTGCGAATGCTGCCGTTTACTGATGCCTGCGGCGGACTCGGACGTGCGGTTCGCGACATCGCGACCGCCAGCAACAAAAAGGTCAACTTCAAAATCGTGGGAGGCGATGTGGAAGTAGACCGTTCCGTGTTGGAGGGACTCAAGGATCCGCTATTGCACCTGGTCCGCAACGCGGTGGATCATGGTGTCGAAAAAACCGCGGAGCGTGTTGCCGCTGGAAAATCCGAAACCGCTTCGGTTACCGTCAGCGCCTCGCTGCGTGGCGGACAAGTCGAGGTGGTGGTCCAAGATGACGGTGCGGGATTCGACTTGGATCGCATCTGTGGGATCGCCAAAAAGCGAGGTTTGGAAGTCCCGGAGGACCGCCGCGAACAAGCACGATTGGTATTTGCACCTGGGTTTTCCACTGCAAAGATGATCACCGACATCTCTGGCCGCGGCGTCGGTTTGGATGTGGTGCAAAGCCGTGTGGAATCATTACATGGTGCGGTGGATGTTACCTTTCGCGTGGGCCAGTGGACGCGGTTCACGTTGTTGGTCCCGTTGACATTGACAACGATCCGCTCGCTGCTGGTGCGAGTGAACGACGAAGTCTATGCAATTCCGACGACAGCGGTCCGGCGATTGGTGCGTTTCGGCATCAACGAAGTCCGCACGTCGCTGGGACGCGACACGTTATTGCTCAGCGAATCTCCGACGCCGATTGTATCGCTGGCGGCGACCCTTGGCTTAAAATCCAAGGGACTGATCGCGGGAAAATTGTCGAAAGGGTTAGCGGTCATCTTAGCAGCGGGTGAGCAGCGGGTCGCCGTCACGGTAGATGATGTATTGGCCGAGCAAGAGGTTTTGGTCAAGAACCTTGGCAGCCGAATTCGACGTCTACGTCACTTTTCCGGCTGCACACTGCTGCCCACCGGACGGATCGCGATGGTGATGAATGCATCCAACGTTGTTCGCACCGCTCTTGGCATTGCTCCGACGTATTCGCATTCAACGCCCAAAAAACAAGAATCAGCCGCTCGCAAACAATTATTGTTAGCCGATGACTCAGTAACCACGCGAGAACTTCTGAAGAACATTCTTGAAACCGCGGGCTACGATGTCGTCGCCACTGCCGATGGCGAGCAAGCATGGACGGCGGCTCAAGAACATCATTTTGACGCGGTCGTCAGCGATGTCGACATGCCGCGAGTTGATGGATTTGAATTGACGTTAAAATTGCGAAACAATACACCGACCGCCGAGATCCCCATTGTCTTGGTCACTGCGCGTGGGTCTGACAACGACAAAGAACGCGGGGTCCAATCGGGCGCAAATGGATACATCGTGAAAGGCAGCTTTGACCAAGCCAACCTTCTCGACACGTTAGCCCAGTTGGTTTAAGGAGACAAAGATGCACACGGTATTGATTGTCGACGATTCCGCTACCTCGCGTGAAGTGTTGCGGGCGATCCTGTGTGAAGAAGCGGGTTTTCGTGTGATCGGTTTTGCCAAAGACGGACACGAAGCGGTCGAAAAAGCCAAAGAACTGCATCCCGATGTGATCACAATGGACATCAACATGCCCGGGATGAATGGATTGGAAGCGACACGCGAGATCATGATCGAAGCGCCCACACCGATCGTCATCGTCTCGGCGAGTACGCGCGTTCGAGAGATCGAAGCTTCGATGGAAGCGCTCGGTGCCGGTGCACTTGCGATTCTTCTAAAACCCCCAGGGCCTCATTCGCCCAAATATGCTGTGTTGGCGAAAGAGATTGTCACCACCGTCAAAGCGATGGCGGGCGTGTTGGTGATTCGGCGTCGACGACGGCTGAAAACCAACGGTGAACCGAATATCGTTCGCGAGGTGTCCGCCCCCCAAACACGCGCCAAGATCCAAGCGATCTCGATCCTGTCATCAACCGGTGGGCCTCCGGCATTGGCCAAAGTGCTGGGCGCGCTGCCGGCCGATTTCCCGGCTCCGATCCTACTGGTGCAACACATGGTCCCTAGTTTTGTTGCCGGCTTCGCCAGCTGGCTCGATAGCGTGGTGCCCCTGCCCGTTCGGCTGGCCTGTGATCACGAACGAATCGAGCATAGTTGTGTGTACGTTGCCGCAGCCGGCAGCCATCTCGGTGTGGGGCGAGGTTCGCGAATTCGGCTGTCCGACGATCCGCCGATCGATGGATTTCAACCCGCCGGAACGCATCTGTTTGCCAGCGTCGCCGAACAATTCGGCAAAGCCTGTGCGGGCGTGATCATGACCGGGATGGGCCGCGATGGTGTCGACGGACTGCAGCGCATCCACGCGGCTGGCGGCACCACGATTGCCCAGGACGAAGCGACAAGCGTTGTGTTTGGAATGGCAAAAGTCGCGATTGAACACAAGATCATCAACTCGGTCCTGCCGCTGGACCAAATCGCCAAACAGCTGCAACGGCTTGTCTGCTAGCGTTGCCAACGACCTGCATCGTATTCCGCCGCAACTTGAATGGCGGGTAGGCGATCGAAGTAGGGCTGGTTCGCACCGGCCGGTTCGCTTAAAGACGCATGTCCAGTAGAAACCGGCTCTACGCAAAAACAGAGCTGCGATAGCCTACGAGTGTCTTAGTATCGGCAAAAAACTCACTGTCGTGGTGGACGAGGCAACGAGTCCTGCGGCACGGGACTCGTTGCCTCGTCCACTACCGACTACGCCACTTAAAGTTTGGTCGATGCTCTAGCGCGACTGTTGCTGGACCATTCGCAGAAAGTCCTGAGTCGGCTCACTGACCGTCATTACTTGCGGTGAGCTTTGTGGGCTGTTTCGATCGCGGATGATCACGATCACCTCTTGGTTGCTCGCCTGCGAGACGCCTGCGGGGGCAAAGTCGGCCGGGGCCGCGATGGCCGATGGCTGCAGAGCGGATTGAGGAAGCCCCACGGGTGTGACCGCATCTTGATTCAGACTCGCCATTCGCTCGGGAGCCGCTGTGGCTCCGTTGTTTTGATACAAGCTGGTCAAGTTCACTCGGTCCAATTGCCAGTGCACGGCACCCGGACCGGCATAGATACCGACGTCATCTTTGTAGTCCGCTGCGTTGCATACTCCGATCAAACGGCCTGCGTCGTCGAACAATCCTCCGCCGCTTCGTCCATCAATCGGAGCCCCTTCGATCTCGAGATTCGAGGCGTTGATATGTTGATTGTATTTATTGACTCCGGTGACGCGAGTGTCCCGTCGGCTCGGGTCGTCACCACGATCGCAACCGTAGCTGAACGCCGGCTGACCGGTGCGAACTTGATCGACCGACGAAATTACTTCAACGGGATCAATCGCGAATCCGGGACGAATCACGACCAAGGCGATGTCACGATCATCGGCGTCGTAGTCGAGCAATTGCCCGAGAACCGTATGCACTTGGCCTCCGACAAACAAATCGACTTCGATTTTTCCCTCGCCTTTGGTCTCGCGGAACAGGTGCCCGCAAGTCAAAACGAGCCCTTCTTCGCCTTGAATATCAATGATGGTGCCGGTGCCGGCGCCGTAGCCTTTTCCGTCATGAACACGCAGGCGAACGGTGGCAGCGCGAGCTCGTTCCACCGCATCGGCTTTGCTCAGACTTGGCATCGGCTCGATCGCCCGAGTGGCATCGCGATTGGATGCTGCCGTCAATGTTTGGCCTTGGAAGCCCTGGTTTTGGGATGTCTGGTTTTGAGCTGTCTGATTTTGAGCAGACTGGTTATGAGCTGGGCCGACTGGCAAACGGCCCACCGGAGCCAAGCGAGTTTGGGGAGCCGGGAACGGGTCGCCCGTCCGGGTCATCGATCCGGTTTGCACCAATGGACCGCGGGGATTGATCGCCAGTGCATTTTGCAAATCGGCAAGCGACTGCGTGCCGACCAATCGAGTGACTTCTTTTCCACTGGCGACGACGACGAAAGTGGGGGTTTGACGAATTCCGTAGCGGCGGGTCAGATCGGGTTCAGCTTGAACATCGACGTGCCGCACGGGGACGCCGGACTGTTCGAGTTGAGCAAGAACGGGCTGCATCGCCCGACAGGGAGGACAGTGCGAGGAAGAAAAGTCGATCAGAATGGCACCCGCAGCCTGAGCCGTGACACCTTGAAAGCAATTTGTTGCCGCTACAAATGCAATCGCGATCGCGAACATTGTCTTCATCACGCTCGTCCCTCCATGGACGGTAGTGGTCATTTCGGGCGAGCCGTCATTGGCCTGCCGAACAGGAGACGACCGCATTAATTTTCCAACGTCCCTGCTGGATTTTGGTCGCCTGAGGATCGCAATACTGCATGAATTCACCCGGTCACGGCAAGATCAATGGCCGCGATCCTCGTGGAACTTTAGTTTTTTTTGAGTTTCACACCCATTTTTTTACAATTTGTTCATTCCGCTGACTCGGCAAAAACGTGTACAGATCGTCGCCCCGCGTCGTCGAAAACGAGTTTCAAAGCTACAATCCGCCCAAGACGCTCGCGGCATCCTCCGTTTGATGCTTTGCCGATAAAAATCGATTGTCCGATTCCTGGCAGCTTCCCTTCCCAACGTTCCCAAATCAATTTCGATGACTCGCCGAATCCTTGTCACTAGCGCCCTGCCCTACGCCAACGGTCCGATCCACATCGGGCACCTGGTCGAATACATCCAAACGGACATTTGGGTCCGATTCCAAAAATTGAGAGGCAACCGCTGTATCTACGTCTGTGCCGACGACACCCACGGCACCGCCATCATGATTCGAGCCCGCAAAGAAGGCCGCAGCGAAGAGGAATTGATCGCGGCAATGAGCGAGTCGCATCAACGCGATTTCAGCGGATTTGGCATCGAGTTCGACCACTACGGCAGCACCCACAGCGACGCCAATCGCGAATTGTGTGGCGAGTTCTGGAAATCGCTGCGAGCGAACGACTTGATTGCCGAACGCGAAATCGAGCAGCTTTACGATCCCGAAGCCCAAACGTTCCTAGCCGATCGGTTTGTCCGCGGTACCTGTCCCAAATGTGGCAAGAAAGACCAACCAGGCGACAATTGCGTATGCGGACATACGTACAGTCCCACCGATTTGATCGACCCCAAGAGCACGCTTAGCGGCGCGACGCCCGAACTTCGCAAAGCTCTCCATTTGTTTGTCGAACTCGACAAGCTGCACGAGTTTTTGGCGACGTGGATCGACAGCAGCGATGCCCTGCAGAGCGAAACGGCCAACTATTTGAAAGGCCATTTCTTAGCTAACGAACTTCGCGACTGGGACATCAGCCGCCCAGGGCCCTATTTTGGTTTCGAAATCCCCGATTCGCCCGGCAATTATTGGTACGTCTGGTTCGATGCACCGATCGGCTATATCGCCAGCACAAAACAGTGGTGTGATGCCAACGGCGAAAAGCTCGAGGATTGGTGGAAATCGGACGATTGCGAAATCCATCACTTCATCGGCAAGGACATCACCTATTTCCATACGCTATTCTGGCCCGGGATGCTGAAAACGGCCGGCTACAGTTTGCCGACCAAAGTTCGTATCCACGGTTTTTTGACCGTGACCGGCGAAAAAATGAGCAAGTCGACTGGCACGTTGGTGTCCGCCGAAACCTATTTAAAACACACAAAACCTGCGTATCTGCGTTACTTTTACGCCACCAAATTGACCGCTCGCGTGGAAGACATCGACCTTGGGATCGATGAGTTTACGGACAAGATCAACAGCGACTTGGTTGGCAAAGTGGTCAACCTTGCCAGCCGCGTTGGCAAGTTCGCGAGCTCAACGGGGCTGTCGGCAACCTACCCCGACGATGGGGGCTTATTCCAGGCCGCCGCCGATGCGGGCGACGAAATTGCTGCCGCGTACGAATCCTGTGATTACTCTCGTGCCATGCGGCGGATCATGGAACTGGCCGACGCCGCCAACCCGTTTGTCGAGCACGCAAAGCCGTGGGAAATGAAAAAGGATGCGGATCGTCAGGACGAGCTACGCGACGTTTGTACGGTCGCACTTAACCTGTTCCGACAATTGACGATTTATCTCACGCCGGTATTGCCGGAATTGGCTCAGCAGTGTGGTGATCTGTTAGGCGAAGAAATCACATCGTGGGAGCAAAGTAAAACACCCCTTACCGGAACCGCTGTTGCCAAGTTCCAACGAATGATGGACCGAGTTCAACCCGAGGATTTGAAGAAGATGATCGACGAAAGCAAAGAATTGGCAGCCGAAGAAACCAAGCAAGACAACTTGCCGACGTTCAACGACAGCGACCAACCACTCAAAGACGAACCGTTGGCCGATGAGATCACGATCGATGATTTCGCCAAAGTCGATTTGCGAGTCGCTCGCGTGGTCAATGCCGAGCATGTGCCGGAAGCCAACAAGTTGCTGAAGTTGACGCTCAGCCTCGGCGGTGACGAGCGACGTCAAGTCTTCGCCGGAATCAAAGCTGCTTACGAACCCGAAGCGTTGATCGGCCGTTTGGTCGTGATGGTCGCCAATCTTCAACCACGCAAAATGCGTTTTGGATTGAGCGAAGGGATGGTAACGGCATCAGGCCCTGGTGGCGCCGAAGTGTTTGTCCTCGGCGTGGACGAAGGCGCTCAACCCGGTCAACGTGTCCATTAAACAAAATGCTGCAACGGCCTATCAATCACTTCCGTAGCTTTTTGCTCGACAAACTGGTGCTCCGGCCCACGCGTGACTGCGTGGACCATGGCATGCAGCATCGATTGCAGCTGCCGTCGCGTTTTGGGCCGCTGGAGACATTTGGTTACGCAAATTATCCCGACCCCGGATTTGGGGACACTCCGGCAAATGCGAGTGATCCACCGGATCTGTTGCTGCTGAAATTCCCTGGAACGGCAGGACGAGCCGAGCGTTCGACGCCGTTTCCGACGGAAATGATGCGGGATGTTCGCATCCATACTTGGACCTGGAACCCGCCGGGGTACGGCAACAGTGCTGGCCGTCCGACGCTTCGCCGCATTGCCGAAGCCGCTATCGACTTCTTCGAAGCCTCGATCGATCGCTACGCACAACGCTACACGACGACCCCCGCGGTATGGTTATGTGGTAACAGTCTCGGCTGCGCCACGGCGCTGCATGTCGCCGCGATCGCGCAACAAAGCTCGTCTCCGATTCGAGGTCTGCTATTGCGAAATCCTCCGCCGGTGGATTTGGTGGTGAAACATGTGGCGAAACGTTATCCGCTGGGCCGGTTGATCCATCCGGTAGCCGACCAATTGGCGCCGGCCATGAACGCGATCTACACCGCCTCGAGCGTCAATGTGCCGGCAATCTTTTTGCAATGCCAAAACGATTCGCTTGTTCCTCCCGCGCTGCAGCAACGCATTCGCGATGCCTACGCCGGCCCTCAAACGCTTGTCAAACTCGACGGGCTCGATCACGATGGCGCGATGGATGAACAACACTTGCCAGCGGTCCGTGATGCCGTGCGTTGGCTTCGCGAACAATCGCAACTCTAAGATTTATTGAGCCATTTTTTTCGATAGCCAGTGCAATGTCACTTTCCGACCTCCGCATTCGTATTCGCCACGCAACCGAGAACGATGCCGCTCGCGTTGCTGAGATCTACAACCACTATGTGGATGTGGGCGGCGCCACGTTTGACACGGTCCATCTGTCGAGCGAAATGGTGGGCCAGCGAATCAAGCAACCCAAACCGGATGGTTGGTATGTTGCCGAATCAGGCGAATCGTTACTCGGATGGGCATCGGCGCGGCGTTACAGCGATCGATTTGGCTACCGATTTTGTTGCGAAACCGCAATCTACATTGCCCCCGATGGCCAAGGTCGCCAAATCGGCAACCAATTGCAGCAGAGAGTGGACCAACACTGTGTCCAATGCAATCTGCATCATGCAGTCGCTCGCATCATTGCCGACAATCAACGCAGTCTTGCGTTTCATTACCGTCACGGCTACGAGATGGTCGGCATTCAAAAAGAGATCGGCCGCATGAACGACCAATGGGTCGACGTGGCGATCTTGCAAAAGATTTTTCGCCCCGATGGCAATTAATGTCACACCACTCTCGCTGCAACATCGATCACATCCGTGCGCGTGCACTGTTACTTCGGCAAGTCCGAACGTTCTTTGACGAACGTGGTTTCTTGGAAGTGCAACCGCCCTGTTTGTCACGCGACTGCATCGTCGATCCGTACATCAACCCGTTGACCGTTTCGACAAAACAGCTTGCCCTCGCCGAACCGGATCTTCCCGAGTGCTACTATTTGCAAACGTCGCCCGAGTTGGCAATGAAACGCATGCTGGCCGCCGGAGCACCGTCGATCTACAGCATTGGACCGGTGTTTCGGGCTGGCGAACGCGGGCCGATGCACAACGTCGAATTCAGCATGCTGGAATGGTATGATGTCGGTGCCGATATCCACTCGGGAATCAACACCACCGGAACGTTGGCGTGCGAGGTGCTGCGAACGGCTCGCTTCGACATCACCACTTACCGCGATGCATTTTCGGCAGCCCTCGGAATCGATCCGATCACCGAACCGTTGCCGCGACTGCAATCCAAAACCGCGGACATCGACGCATCGCTTGCGAAAGACATCGCCAAGGACCGCGATGCGATGCTGGACGTGCTGTTTACTCATCATGTTCAACCCAATCTTGGCCGCGAAGTGCCCGTGATCGTTCGCAACTACCCCCTCACCCAAGCGGCATTGGCACGCCAAGCGGCGGATGACGAACTCTGCGCCGCTCGCTTTGAAATGTTTTTCAAGGGCATTGAACTCGCTAATGGCTATGACGAATTACTCGACGCAGACGAGTTGCTCCAGCGGACGCTGATCAACAACCAACGCCGCATCGCATGCGGCGAAACCCCTCTGCCGATCGACAACTCGTTGGTGGAAGCAATGCGGCGTGGACTGCCCGCTAGCACGGGAGTCGCACTCGGTTTCGATCGTCTGTTGATGTTACATACAAAGTCACACTCGATTGACAAAGTTGTACCGCTGACGATTGAAATCGCTTAGAATTAGCTTAGTTCGTCTATCCACCGGATCACGCCCCATGCTTGATCCACCCCGTGTTAGAATGAGAATCTCTTTACAACACAAATGCGAGTAGTCGACATGACCAATAATGCAACTTCGACTCGGCGATTAGCCGTCAACGCAGCGTTTTTAAAGGACATCAAGGACGATAACCATCACTTAAAGGTTTTGGTGGATAAGATCGGCCCGATGGTGTCGCATCCAAAAATCGCGACCAACCACTGGCTCGAACTCATCGACTTGTTCTCGGAATTCCGAGACCAGCTGGCGCTTCACTTTTCGCTCGAAGAAGCGTTTGGCTATTTTGATGAAGCGATCGACACGTCGCCGGAACTGAGCACGCATGCAGAATCGCTGCGTTCGCAGCACACCACGCTTTTCGAGGCGATTCGCCACTTGACCGAATCGGCAAGCGAAGTGACCGCCGATCAAGAAGAAAAGATCGCCCGACTGCTGGTCCGCTACGATACATTCTTGCGGTCGTTTGCCCAGCACGAGGAAGCTGAACTAAAACTAATCCTCGAGGCCTTTGACGATGATCTCGGCGTCGGCGACTGATCCATCACCAAATCATGCTGAATCCAAAATTCAGCCCGTTCCAGTTCAAATCGTGAAACGCAGGCGTCTGCGTGGCTGGATCGAAGAATGATTGCGACGCGGATTGCTCCAACGCCCCCACGGCGTCCTCTAACCATAATCCTTGGTAAGCCACTTGCAGCGAAGCCCAACTGCACAACCACATCGACCCGCCAATTTCGACATCGAACAGCGACGTATCTTTGTCGCCTTCGTAGCTGAATGACGTGTTCTGGGCCACGGCGGAACCACGAACCTCGTTGTCGAGTGCCGCATACTTGCCACGAGCATACAGGCGTGATCGTCCGTTGGTCCACAACGTTGCTTCGCCACCCACTTGAAATCCAAATGCCTTGTTCGAGGCTGTCGAGAAAAAGCCCGATCGCGTCGTCGTTGCCAGCGATGCGGTATCAATCACGTCAAACGTCTCGTCCAAGCGAAACCAGCGAAGCCCCGCGGTCAACCGAATCCGCTGTATCGGCCGGTAACCAATCATCCATTCCGCCGAATCGAGATCCGAGTCAAGAAACATTGTGTAGCCGGGACCGGGGCTTGCCGGAAAACCACCATAAAACAGCGGATGCAGATTGGTGGTGGTGTAATTGCCCGCGTCAAACCGTGTCTCGGCCACCGTATCGTCGACCGACAAAAACACCAAGTCACAATCGACCCCAGGAGCATACCGCGTCAAATTGAAAAGGGTCACCGAAATCCGTGTCCCCAGTTTCATCTCGGGATCGATTCCATCGCTTGTCTCTACCAACTCAGAGGAATCGGTGTACAGCAAGGGAAACGCATCGGGTGCCGAACGCTTTAGCGCCAGACCGCCGATGTCGACGCCAAAAAGTGGCTCATATCGATGCGGCCCCGCTAAGTCGAGCTTGTCAAAATTGTTCAGCGGACGGTCCGCAGCCGGTGCATCGAATTCCAACATGCCGCTGCCACCCGCGGCAAGCGACGGCAGCAGTGAACCGACCAACGCCAACATCATCGACGCCGATCGAAACAACGTCGCAATCGATGCGGCTAAATCGAGCCGGTTGCTTGTGTTTCCATCCATGTTTGCAAGCCTTGCAGCGATAACGCCCCATCATCGAAGCGTGTGGGTTTTGATCAGTCAGCTGAAAAAAATGATATCAAAACCGACTTCGGCAATTCATCCGCCGACGCTTAACCCATTCGCAAGCGAGGGGCGGTTGCCGGAAGTGTTGATGGACGTCCGCTCATTGCAATCGCTACATCCGCGCCAACCCTGCGGATCAAAAGGACTCACTTGCACCGGGGAAAGAACGGTCGGCGACCGCCTCGCGATAGGTCGTCGCCGCGTCGCGAATCAGCGTCGAGGCGTCGGCGATTTTCCGTACAAACTTGGGCGTATACCCTTGAGTCAATCCAATCAAATCGTTGGTAACAAGCACTTGCCCCGTTGTATGCGGTCCTGCACCAATACCGATCGTTGGCACCGCGACCGCTTCGGTGATCGCTTTTCCGGCATCGACCGTGACACACTCGACCAGAACCGCAAACGCGCCCGCTTTTTCCGCTGCCAATGCATCGACCACCAAGGCATCGATCTCGCGGTGCACTCGGTAGCCTCCGTCGACATGGATATTCTGAGGCCGCAGCCCGACATGGGCCATGACCGGAATGCCAGCGGTCACCAACGTCTCGATTCGCTCCGCTTGCTCGGCGCCCCCTTCGAGCTTGACCGCGTGACACTTGGTTTCTTTCAACACACGCGCGGCACAATCGACGCTGCGAGATATCTCGCGTTGTCCCTCAGGAAACGGCAGATCGACGACCACCATCGCTCGCTTTGCCGCCCGTCCGACCATTTCGGCGTGGTACAACATTTGGTCCATCGTCACCGGCAAAGTTGTCTCGTGGCCTTGCACCACCATCGCAAGCGAATCGCCGACAAGTAAAATGTCGATCCCCGCATCGTCTAAAATGGCAGCGGTCGGAAAATCGTACGCGGTCAACATCGAGATCGTCTTTCCATCCTCACGCATTCGCTGAAGCGATCGGGTGGTCACGCGTGAACGGGCGGTGGAGGGCGTAGCAGGCGACATCGACGCGTCGGGGGCTCGGAGGAATCAAAACGTTAGGGATCAATACAAGCCATCAAGCTAACCGTACAATGCGAGAAGTCCAGCGGGGATGGTTTGACCAACCCTACCGCTTTCTCGTTTTTTATGGGGGAATCAAATCGATGAAAAATCTTTCTCTGTTTCGGTTTACTAGCGCCCAATTCAGCCGCCCCGAATTCCGCGGGCGACCACGGCATTCCGGCGTTTGTGCGGCGATTCGCACCGCCGCCCTGCCCCCCAACCCCCATCCATCACGCAGGATTCGTCCATCGCACAAGACTTGGTTGGCCCTCGGATTCGATGCGTTTGTTAGTCTGATGCGGATCAGTTTCGCTCACTCGCATTCGCTGATGGCTCTCTCGCTCTCGCTAATGTTCGTCTCGACCGCCTCTGCCCAAGCCGGCGCGAATATGGTCACTCAGTTCAAAGGAACGCTCAAAAGTGCCCAACCAGGCGTGCTGGTCATCACCCGCGACGACGGCACCGAGATGTTTGTTCAGCCGCCCGACGAGCTACCCAATCTCGCCTTTGTTGCCGAAGCCAAACCTGCCTTCCTAGGCCGTGGGATGCTGATCCGATTTTCGGGTGTCTTCGACGGCGCAGGCAATCCGTTATCGAAGATTGAAAAGGTTGAAATTTTTCAGCCTGTTCCTCCGCAACAATTAAAAGGCAGCCAGCGAGACAAATTTACCCCTGGCGTCTACGGCGACCGTCACGCCAATCCTCAACAACGCGCCGAACCGCAGAAATATGAAGTGGTCGGCATCCCGATGGGGATCACCCCCAATGGCATCATGATGACGCAAGCGGGCAAGATTCCCGTCCGCTGCCAATTAGCCGAAGACGCTCAATTTGAACTGCGTCTGAACAATCTCTCTTTGGCTCAGCCCGGCGACCCGGTCTCGATCAGCGGTTTCTATCAACCTCCCGATGAAACCAAAGTCAAGGCCGAGAGCATCACGATCACCACCGATCGAGTCTATGGCGAACCAGTGGCCAACGAAAATCCACGTAGTCGCCGCAAATCTCGAAAGGATCGTAATACGGACGACGCCGAAAAAAACGCCCCTGCCGACGAAGCCGGTGAGATAGGCGTCAATGAAGCCGATGCTCAACCCAAAGCGGCGGAGTGACCCCGCCGTCCCCCTTCTCTCTTTTTTAATGATGATGCGTCCCCCGTCCTTGAGTTTGAAAGTTTTTCCATGTTGATGCGTGTCAATGGAGGCCACGTCATTGACCCAGCATCGGGAATCGACGGAGTTCACGATTTATGGATCCGCGACCAATCGATCGCGAAGCCCACTGCGAATCTGACAGCTGACCAAACAATTGACGCAACCGATTGCATCGTATTGGCCGGGGCGATCGATATGCATACGCATATCGGTGGCGGAAAACTGACGCTGGCTAGATTGCTGCTGCAAGACCAGTTTCCTCGCGAGAGCGCGCGGATGAGTGAGTTTTTGCCGGCCGCTAGCCTCGTCGGCAATCGCTATCTCGACATGGGTTACACCACCTGTTTCGAGCCCGCCGTGATTCCCTGTAATGCTCGTTCGGCCCACGCCGAAATGGCCGATGCAGTTGGAATTGATACTGGCGGCTACTGCTTACTCGGCAACGATGACGTGCTACTGAAACTGCTCGCCGAAGATGCACCGCAAGCGATCATCAATGACTATGTCGCTTGGATGGTCACGGCAACGCAGTGCATCGCAGTCAAGGTCGTCAATCCGGGCGGGATCAGCGCGTTCAAGTTCAACACACGCGAATTTGACGTCAACACACCGCACCCTCAGTACGGTGTGACTCCATCGACGATCATTCGCCGCTTGTGCCGCGCGGTTCACGAGATCGGTTTGGCTCATCCGCTGCATGTCCATTGCAGCAACCTCGGAGTTCCTGGCAACATAGCGTCGACCTTAGCAACGATCGAAGCGGCCGACGGTTTGCCGATCCATCTGACCCATGCTCAATTCCATAGCTATGGCGATTCTGGACCCTACAAAATGTCCTCCGCTGCCGAGCAATTGGCTCGTGTCCTGCAAACCCATCCCAACGTCACGATCGATGTGGGACAGGTGATGTTCGGCCAAACGGTGACCATCAGCGCCGATTCGATGCACCAATACGACAACCATAGGTATGCCAAACCGCGAAAATCGGTGTTGGTCGATGTCGAGTGCGAAGCCGGTTGTGGGGTGGTTCCCTTTCGCTATCGACGCAAACAATATGTCCACAGCTTGCAGTGGGCGATTGGCTTGGAATTGTTCTTGATGGTCGATGATCCTTCGCGAGTTTTCTTGACAACCGATCATCCCAATGGCGGTCCGTTTACCACGTACCCGCATTTAATTCGGCTGCTATGCGACCGCTCGTACCGCGAAACCGCACTCGCCGAGATTGAACCCGAAGCCGCCGCGGCGAGCCAATTGGCGGGCATGTCGCGTCAATACAGCTTTGCCGAAATCGCGACGATGACACGTTCCGCTCCCGCCGCCATCCTGGGGTTAAAGGGCGTAGGCAACTTGGCACCCGGATCGCAGGCCGACGTGGTGATCTATCGCAAGCAGGAAAACATCGAACGAATGTTTGCCGAGCCCACCTATGTAATCCGTCGAGGCCAGATCGTTCGCGGCGAAGGAGCCTGCGATGTGGCCACAGTCCCCACGATCACCCACACCGTCAACGCCTCCTTTGATCCCAACACGATCCCGATGCTGGCCCAGCGATATGCCGAACAGGGAACGATGGCGATGAACCGGCTGAGGATCAGCGACGACGAAATGCAAAGCACGCTCGGCACGACGCCTCATCGCCATCTCGCCGTGCGAGGAACAATTTAAACGCCATGGATGAATTCATTCAGCTGAACGGCATTCGCATCAACGCCACCTTTGCCGAAGCGTTCGATATGAAGGCAACGCGTTTGATTATCACTGCGGACGATCGCCAATGGGCAACCGATGCCGCTGCCGCGATGACGGGGTTTGGCACAAGCGTGATTGCATGCGGTATCGAAATCGCCGTCGAACGTGAACTCGCCGTAGACGAAACCCCCGATGGTCGTCCCGGCGTTGCCATCCTTGCTTTTACCGTTTCGGGCAAAGAGATGGAGAAGCAAATCCCGCAACGTGCCGGCCAATGCATTTTGACGTGCCCCACGACTGCGTTGTTTGCCGGAATCGAAGAAACCACTCCCAAGTCCGACAAACGGATTCCGATCGGAAAATCGCTGCGTTACTTTGGCGACGGAAACCAAATCAGCAAAATGATCGGGTCCCGGCGCTATTGGCGAATCCCGGTGATGGACGGCGAATTTGTCTGCGACCACGACGTATCCCGTATCGATGGAATTGGCGGTGGAAACTTTATCTTGATCGGCAACAACGTCAAAGCGGTCTCGACCGCATGTCGTGCCGCGGTCCAGGCTATACGAACCGTCGACGGTGTTATCACTCCGTTCCCCGGAGGTGTTACACGTAGCGGATCCAAAGTCGGTTCAAAATACGCTGCCCTGTTTGCCTCGACCAACAATGCTTTTTGCCCCACGCTTCGCACCATGGACCCATCCTCGGAATTGACGCGGGATGAATCGGTTGCGATGGAAATCGTGATTGATGGACTATCGACCGCAGCAATCGCCCATGCGATGCGAGTGGGAATCCAGGCAGCATGTGATTCGCAAACCGACGGTGGACTGCTGAGAATTACCGCGGGTAACTATGGTGGAAAACTCGGACGACATCATTTCCACCTGGCGGAGATTCTAAAATGAATAGCTGGCTTTTAGAATTACGACAGCAACCCGAACATGACGTCGACGCCTCGGCAATCTCGCTGCGGGCATTGGCCCAAATTGGCGACCCAGACCAAATTAAACGTTTAACACTGCGGTGCGGCCAGGAACCACGACCGCTTGGTGATCTGTTTTCCGTTTCAAAATTGCAGAGTGAAAACGAATTGCGTTTAGTGGGTGACCTGACTCGATTTCATCGACTGGGGATCGATCACCGTAGCGGACGAATAACGATCCAAGGCAGCGTGGGCAACTATGCCGGAGCGATGATGTCGGGAGGCGAAATCTTTATCGCCGGCGCCGCTGGCGACTTCCTCGCGGCCCCCGTCGACGCGTTTCGCAGCGGCATGTCCGGAGGCCGAATCGTCGTTCGTGACGCGGCCGGAGACCACGTCGGCCACCGTATGCGACGGGGTGAAATTTTCATCGAAGGTGCCGCCGGGGACTTTGTCGGCAGCCATCAAATCGCCGGCACCATCGTTGTCGCGGCCGAAATTGGCAAAAGTATCGGCTATGCGATGCGGCGAGGCACGCTAATCGTCACTGAACCGCCCGACACCAGTCGCACGCGTTTCAGCGAGCCCATTGAGGCAAATTCGGTCATCTGCCCCTTGTTGGGACGTGAAACCAAGGCCTGGGCCACAAAAAACCGGGCACTGTCCTTTGCTTGCAATAATGTCTTGCAACTCGTCGACCGGATTGCAGTAGACGGTTTTCAGTCGATTCGTGGTGATTTTGCGGTCGGCGGCCAGGGCGAGATCCTTTTCCCCCGTTAATGCCCTTATTTTGTCATCCAGGCATCCAATTTGCGGTGCAACGTTACTCGGGTCCCGATTTTCGGCTAATTTGTTACGGCGAAGCGTCGTCATTCGCTCCGAAATTCCCTGATCCACTGGCGGGAAGCGGGGCATTGTGACTATTTTCATCGGTAGCACGCCGTCGCTTTTGGCGTCTGATCGACCAAACACACCGGCCCGATACTCTCTCGTGGGCCAATTCCCCTACACAAAATCAAGCATTTTTGAAAATGAAAATTCTCTCTTTCCGATCCACTCTCCTTGTCGCAGCGACGTGCTTAGTGGCCTCGCTCGTGTCACCCGCCGCAAAAGCCGAAGCCACTTTGGGCATTGGCTCCAAAGCTCCCTCGATCGATATCGAGCACTGGCTGCAAGACGGCAAAGGTTTTTTCAAACCGGTCAAGAAGTTTGAAAAGGGCAAAGTCTATGTGGTTGAATTCTGGGCAACCTGGTGTGGCCCGTGCGTGATGAGCATGCCTCATCTCGCCGAATTACAAAACCAATACCGTGGCGAGAATGTACAAATCATCAGCGTCTCGGACGAAGAAGTCGAAGAGGTCAAAGAGTTCTTGGCGCGTAAGAACGAAGAACTGAAAAAGACGTTCGACGAAATCACGTCGGCTTACTCGTTGACCACCGACCCCGATCGCTCGGTCTACAAAGACTACATGGAAGCCGCCAACCAGCAGGGCATCCCAACCGCCTTTATCGTTGGCAAGACCAGCCAAGTCGAATGGATCGGCCACCCCATGGAAATGGAAGAACCACTGCAAAAAGTGGTCGCGGATTCATGGGACCGCGAAGCGTTCAAAAAAGCAATGGAAGAACAGCAGCGTCTCGAAGCTGCGATCGAACAAATTTCGATGTTGGCGGGTGCTGGAAAATTTGACGAAGCAATCAAGCTTGTTGAGAAAGAAATCACCCAAACCAAGGATCCTTCGCTGCAAGCGAACTTGAAGGATTTCCGTTCGAGTTTGATGTTGTCAGCCGGACATGTCACCGACGAAGTGATCACATACTATCGTGAGCGTCTGGCGGAAATGAAGGGCGATTGGATGTCGCTGGGTCAATTCGGTTACTCGCTGACCGCGGTTGTCCAACAAGGCGGAAGCGTCGGCCCGTTGGCTGGTGAAGCCGTTGCCGCACTCGCACCGGTCGCCGACAAAGTCGACGCCGAAGCCAAGCCGCTTGTCTATAACATCTTGGCTCAGCTTTCGAAGATCGATGAAAAAATCGACGAAGCAATCAAGTTTCAAGAAAAGGCCGTCGAACTCAGCGACGATCGTCAAAAGAAACGAATGGAGTTGTTCCTCGAAGAACTCAAGACGGAAAAAGAAGGCAAGTAAACAAACCTGCCGTCCATCAATAAAGGAGGCGTCAGTATTTAGTCGCCTCATGAACACACCAAACCATTCCTGCCCTTCGGGTCGGAATGTTTTTTTCATGGACTCATCCGACCGCGTAAAAACCGCACCGAATCAAGTCAGTCGGCGGAATGAGCTTGCCACGAAGGGACGGGCCATTTAGGGACGAGTACTTAGTATCGGGAGCTTACTGCGGAGGCAGATCGAATGACAGGTCAAAACGCCGCCAACACATCGCCGTGACCAACACGCTGACCGCAGCAATGCCCCACGTCGCTACGATGGCGCCGCCGACGAAGCCAAACGCATGAAAACTTTCCGGCAAGATGCTTTTACACACTGCGGCCCAAAGCACTAACAATGCAAGTGAGCCCGCGATCACACCTGCTTTGCCTAAAAACGTCAACTTGGCTCGCAACATCATCCCTAACCCTTGTTGGTGAGCATGGTGCGGATAAACCAAAAACAATGCGTTTTCCGCTGCAAAGGTGAAGACCGCAAAGGCAGCCATCAGCATCGTCCACATCAACCACTGACCCCATCCGGGATGGACGACCAAAGCTGCAATCGTCAATGTGACCCACTGAAAGATCCATGTGATCAATATGGGCAAAGTCAATTGACCGACGACCATCGAAAGCGGTTTAACAGGCAACGACTTTAGCAACTGCATCCGCAGCAAGTCGCGACGAAAATCGAGACGCAGCGCCGGGGGTGCAAGCAGCATCGTGCACAACGCAACCCCGCTGACCACATAAAACCACTGCTCCATCACTTGATTGGTTACCAACGGTGACAAACACAGCAGCGTCGGGATCACAAAACTGATCAAAATCGTTCCGCGATACCGCCGCACGCTTTGGTATTGCCGAACCAATAATGCCACTGTCGCGCTCAGCCCTCGATGACCACAAAGCACATCCACCTCAAGCGACCGATTCTCTGCGAATCGACTCGTCGCACTCCCATTGCCATCCGAACGATCCAGTTCGCGAAGCAGCGATTGCTCCTGTGTCCGGCTTTGCATCAGCGCCCAGTGATCGGCCCAAACCAAAACGCGAACGGCAAACAAGATCGTCATCACATTGCAAACAATCGCAATCGGTGTCCACATCGAATAGCTACTAGCCACCGCCAGCGACGCCATCGGAATCCAAGCAATGGCAAAGGCCTGAATCACCACTCCCTGGGCAAGCTCGCCAACCGAATAGAAGACGTGAATCAAATACAACCATGTCGGTGACCCCATCGGAGTCATCGCGGTCACTTTAGCGATCACTTGTAGCGCCACCGCGCTGATCATGACCACGCTGACCGCCTTAGCACGTCGACGATTCACATCGCTTAGCCCGCTGGCGATACGGACCAAAATTTGCCGCACGGTATCCAACAATAAAAGCGAGCTGAACACACCAAGAACCAGTAGTTCAACATGCTGAACATCGCGAGCGATCACGATCGTCAACAACAGTGTTTTAATCGCGGTCGCCGAAACAATATTGGTGATTCGGTACGTCGCCAAACTTGATCGATGCAGCGGTCCGCCGCCCAACCACAGACGTTCCGCGGGCGTCATCTCGAGATCGACCATCGATTCGGTCCAAACACAGCGAACCGCGTGATAAAACGCGTACAGCACCATGCCGCCCGAGAGCCAAGCCCGCAGGTGATCCGGAGACGCGGCAGCTCGATTGGAGAGCACAAAGATGCCGTACATCAGATAGGCGACGAGAAAAACACCCGCCAACAACGTCGCGACAATGCGTCTGGGCGAGCAGATTCGTTCGAATGTTCGCCGCAAACGAAATTGACTACGCGCGTTCGTCAACCACAACAAATCTCGATGCACCTGCGGCGCATCCCAGCGTGATCCGAACTCGGCTTGCTGCGATTCTCCGCTCATGCCACCCCTTCCATCACCGCAACCTCCGCATGCACTGCAGGGCAAACCACGGGACTTTCGATAGCCGCGAAATAGGCATCTTCGAGCGAACCGATCCCTGGATAGGCGGATCTTAGATCATCGGCGGTTCCGAAAAATTTTGCTTCGCCCTGCTTCATCACCAAATAATGAGTACAGACGCCTTCGATCATCGGCAACAAATGGCTACTGATCATCACGGTCGCGCCGGCTTGAGCACGCTGGCGGACCGATGCCAACAACTCGCGAATCCCTGGTGGGTCAAGCCCTGTCATCGGTTCATCAAGTAGCAGCACCGCAGGATCGAAAAGATACGCACAACACACCGCCAACTTCTGACGCATCCCGCGTGACAACGTCGTCGCTCCCGCGTCGACTTTGTCCAATAATTGAAACTGGTTTAGCAGCCGAGTCGCTTGTGCTTGAAATTCTTTGACTTGGTACAATCGCCCGATCATTTCCAAGTGCTGTCCCACCGTTAAATCATCAAACAGCGGCGGGTCGTCGGGGACGTACGCCAAGCGGCGTTTTAGCTCGATCAGATCGGTCTTCTGGTCACAACCTGCGACCCCTAGCGATCCGCTGGACGGCGGGATCAAGCCCGCCAAACATCGCATCACCGTGGTCTTGCCCGCCCCATTGGGTCCCACCAGACCGCAAACCTGGCCTGGCTGTAATGCAAACGAGACTCCGTCGACCGCTAAATGCCGATCGTAAATTTTACGCAAGCCTTGAACTTTGATCATGGTCCGCAACCGCTAAACGTCGCAAAGAGAAAATTTTCGTTGTTACCGATGTACTGAAAGTTAGCACACAAGTAAGCAGCGACACTCGCAAGTTGCGTTGTAACGATTATGCCGGATCGACGATGCGTTTTAGCCTGTAATCTATTGGGCGATCCAGTAGTGTTTCAGTGCCGCGTCGATCTCTTTACGTCCCATCATGCGTTGCTCTTTCCTCACTCCGCTGCGGCGATCAGCGACACCTTTGACGATCACACGTACCGAGTCCGACAAGTCATAGAGGTGTGCCACACGACTGGCGACCGCCAACTGAAAACGGGCTTGCGGGTAAATGGGAACGTTCAAGCGATCGAGCGACCACAAATTCAGCTGTAATCGATGCCAGCCATCGGAGTCGTCATCCACCAGGAATGGCGGCATATCGGCAGGCAATTGGTCCATCGCCGAGCGATGAATCTGAACCTCCGCACGACTGCTATGCGGGGAATACAGCGCCCACGACGTCCAGTGATCCCAGTACCCCCACCGCTCCGTCGCGGGCATCACGATCGCGAGAATTACGACCGCCGCTACAAAGCGTTTGCCGACCGTTTTGTCTGCGGAAGCGACTGCTGTCGCGGACGGCGACAACGACGAAGACGGCGAAGACTCACGCGGTTCCGCAATCGGCTTCACAAACAAAAACCACGCTTGAATGATTAGCAGGATGTTCCAAAACAATACCCCGTTACTGTGGTCCAGATTCCAGGGACCTAACATCACCACCAGACTCAGGTGCAGCAGCATCACACAGCCACCTGCGATTCGCCGCGTCCGGCGAAACAATAATCCGATCGCAATCAACGCTTCGCTTAGCGGCAACAGCAATGCGATCATCGCCAGCGTGTTGTGCTCGAACCGATCCGCCAAATTCCCGATGCCTGGCAGATCAACAGCCCCAAGAAAATTCTGGCCCACCGTATGAGCGAACTGGTAATCAAGTTTCCCAAGTCCGCTGTACAGATAAACGCTTGCGGCCAATGGAATAAGCCATCGTCGCGCCATTTCACGATCCAGCGTGGCAAAGACAACCGCGTAGATTGCACTTTGGTACGCCCAGGGCTGCAGCCGGTGCTGATTGAGCACAAACGAAACGCAGAACGCGGCGGCAACGATCCACCACAACCACGCACGCTGAAGCTCGGCAGTGGCAACGATCGCAACACACGCGGCCAGGATCACAACCCCGGGAATCGTCTGACCCCATGACGGCAGCATATGGAGCGTTGAAGACATTGGGACCCGCAGCGATGGCACGCCCCCAAACCATAGCGGAAACGTGACCAAAACCAGCACCATTAACATGCCTGCCCAACACCGAGACAGTCCCCAAGATCCCAACACGCAAATCCAACCTTATCGCAATTTGTAAGGCACGTCGAAACAATGAAATTCTTGGATCGCGGAGCGATTAGCGACAAACCGCCCGTGATTGTTCCAACGTTCCGAAGCAGAAACGTGTAAAAATGAAGCGTATGCGGAATCAGCTCCCGTCGACACCCCCGGCTGATTTGCTTTGCGATGCTCGATCGCTCAAGATGACGGTCAACGCAACTCGGGGGGGAAAGCACAAAATGTTTGCACGCGTTTGCCGACGGCCAGCAGGAATGAGCGAGGAATGCTAAAACCACACTCCTCTTACTCATCGATCGCTGCAGATCACGATGACAACGACACCGTAAATGCTCGCTGGAGTTTCTTTCAGCGGTATGGCTTGGTTGTGGTGGGGTTATCGCCGCTGATTGCCAATGCGATCGGCAGCGTTTTTAACATTGCCTATAACCACGTCCAGGTTGAACCGTTGCTTTCGACGGCACAGATGGCCCGTTTCAACCAATGTTGGCAATGGTTCAACCTGCTGGTCTATCCGATCGCGGTCGTTTGCTTTGTAACGCCGTTGGTATGGTTGCGGCCGGTCCACAACGCGTTGATCGCTGGCGATGCGGTGGATGCCGACGTCCTGCGGAAAGCCCAAAAGAGGATCGTCAATTTACCCTGGTGGTTTCTATTGGTGGCTGCCGTAGGATGGCTCAGCTGCATTCCCGTTTTCCCAGCGGCACTCTACGCGGTTCCCGAACCGTTATCCGGTGACGTCGTCGCCCATCTGATCACGTCGTTCTTAACCGCATCGTTGATCGCAGTGACTCATAGCTTCTTTGCCGTCGAGCTGGCGATCCAAAAATTTTTGTTCCCGGTGTTCTTCCAGCAGCACAATCCCGCAGCCGTACCGGGCGGAGTCCCCCTGAACATCACCGCCCGCGGCGTGTTATGGATTTTCTCGGCAGTTGTCAGCCCGGTGGTTTCGCTGGTGCTGATATTACTGCTGCCCGACGCAGCCCATCGGGCTCCCTGGTTCGCCGTCGCCGTGGGACTCGTAGCAATCCTGTTTGGATTGATATCGAGCGTGATGTTATCCAAGTTGGTTGCAACTCCGATTCACGAGCTGAACGTGGCATCGATGCGTGTCGCTCGCGGCGACTTAACCGCCCGCGTCGATCTGCTGCGCGCGGATGACTTTGGCATGCTGATCGAGCGTTTTAACAACATGGTCCAAGGACTACGCGAACGCGAACAGCTGCAGCAAACCTTTGGTCGCCACGTCGGCGAGGAAGCCGCTCGTCAAATCATGAGCCAGGGCGACAACCTCAGCGGTCGAGAAGAGAAGGTGTCGGTGATGTTTGTCGATGTTCGCAATTTCACTCACTTTTCGTCGCACCATTCTCCGGAACAAGTTGTGACGGCACTGAACGTTTTTTTTCGCGAGGCCGTTGAGCTTGTGGAGTCACACGGAGGGATGGTCAACAAATTTTTGGGCGACGGATTCATGGCCCTGTTTGGGATCGGAAAAACATCGGATCACCATGCCCAGCGAGCGGTGGATGCAGGAAAAGCAATGCTGCGGTGGGTTGCCGAGTCACGACCCCTTTTCGAGCAAGCGGGTTGGCCTGATCTGGAAATTGGAATCGGAATCAATACCGGCACCGCGGTCGTCGGCAGTATCGGATCTCCAAAACGTCAAGAATACACCGCCATCGGTGACACCGTGAACGTGGCGGCACGAGTCGAATCGTTGACCAAAGAATTGGGCTGCCACCTGATCGTCACCCAGAGCACCGCCGAGCAACTCACGGCGGAAACAACCATGCGTGATCTACCGCCGCAACGAGTCAAAGGCAAAGCCGATCCAATCAATGTTTTTGCCATCGAGTATTGATCAAGTCGCGGTAGCATCGCAGATCCAGCAGTAGCGAATATGATCGAAAATTCGTTGCCGCCGCCATGCCGGAACTTCGCTCCGCTACGTTCTGGCCTCCGTTGACATAGTATCCTGGTAAAACAGCGATCGCCCTGCGACCCGAAATCGTTAGCCGCGGCTAGCATACAAATCCTGCAAAGTTTCCACGCCATGAATCCCTATCGAGCCCCCGAACTGGTACCAGACTCGCAAAATCGATATGAGGGCAATCGGCGCCAAGACAATACGTTCGATCCCAAAGCGGTCAGATCGCTGGCCGGTTTTCTTCTTGCCATGCTCATCGTCGGACTCGTTACCACTGCATTCCTTTACGCGTTGGATTGGCTGGCGAAGTGGGTGACATTGTACTGGGCGAATAGTCGATAGGTTGGATCAAGTCGCAGTAGCGACGCAGATCCGGCAGGATGCGAAAATGATGATGAATTCGTCACAACCGCAGTGCCGGAACTCCCCGCAGCCACGGTCCAGCCCACGGAATCATCAACATGCCAAAAAAAAAAGGGATCAATTGACCACACGTGTCATCGGATTGAACTAGCCTGTCGCCTTCCATGGATTGGGAGGATTTTCAATGCAGCAGTTTCGTGTTTTGGCCGGCGTTCGCGTCGAGGTCCGCAAGCAAGAGGGCATACAGTGGCGGGGCTTCACGACGACGAAGGAAACGAGACTTGACGAGCCTATCCGGCGAAGTCGTACGAGTGTCGTTTTTGTTTCCGCAGAATGGTTATTGCGTGTCAAAACCCACGACGTGCAAATTTACAACGGCTTGCGGTGGGTGCAGATGAAGTAACGATTATCTTTTTACGTACCATGATGGTGACTTCCGTTAAGTGGAACATTGTTCCCAATTCACATTGCAAGAAGTGGACCAAAGAGCGGGTACAACAGAAATTGATACGGCCGACTCGCGGGTAATATGACAGGGAATCAAATCGGTGAGGGATTGAAGTCCGCGTACGCTGCTTTGAGCGATTTTGTATCTTCCTTGGTCCACGATATTGGCGCAGTGACTTCGATCCAAGCGTCGATGTATTCGGCAGGCGAATAGTTGTGAGCGTAACCGAGCGGTGCCGTGGTTGCCATCGGCACGTCGAAGCCGACTTGCAGGAACGTAATGACAGGAAACCAGCGAAAATAGGGAGAGACATCGGGTGCCTTTTCACCTTTCAACCAGTCGGGTTCGCTCCAGGCCAACGATGGTGAAAACCACGCCATCGGATCACTGCCGTGTTGCAGGTAAATGATCCGCATGATTCCCCAGTCGGTATCAACGGACGTTGCGGTCCCGTCGCGATTCATAAAGCGAACCAACTCGCTATCGCGAAACTCCGGCAGCCACGCAGGAGTGCCAGGCTTTCGACTGCGGACCAATTCTGTCCACATCGTACTTGGGAACGGGGGACCACTCAGTACGGCCCCGTCGATCGGGTCGCCGATCAGGTTATAGAAATCGAGTGCCGCTTCGCTGCCGAGCGACCCAAGACTGAGTCCGAACAGATACAGCTTGGGTCGACTGTCTTTTTGCAACGCTGTCCAGTGCGAATAGACCTGCCGAAACAGGGCTTTGGCGGCGAGTCGCGAACGGTCCGGCTCCACCATGATCGTCAACCAACTTGGTAAATACGAATACTGAATCGACACGGTGGCGATGTCGCCGTCGTGCAGGTACTCCAGCGGATCGACAGCCGAAGGGTCCAACCATCCCGTGCCTGTCGGTGTCGCGACGATCAAGACTTCACGATCGAAACCACCCAGGCGAATCAATTCGTCCAGAGCAACCTTGGCTCGTTGTTCGAGTGAATCGCCTGTGTTGTATCCCGCATAGACTCGAATCGGCGACTTCGCGGAACGTCCCGTAAGCTCCGAAATGTCATCCGCAGTGGGGCCATCGGCCACAAAAACCTTGCCATTCTTTCCAATCTCATTCCAAGGAACAAGCGAATCTGAACTTCCCAATGACGCCAAGGCCCGGGACTGTGAATGCTCGTCGTCGGTTGCCTCGTCAATTGCCGCGAACGCTTCATCTATCGCATGCAGTGCAGTCTTGACGATCAAACCATTAACGAGGTTGAAAATCAAAATACTCAAAATAACGCTCGATACCACCAGAGCAACTCGAGGTGGCATGATGCGACCGAGCCAATTTGCAAATGATCGAACCAGAAACCAGACCGCTCTGGCGACAAGTAGCAAGAGGATGGCAACAATGATCGAAGTTGCCGACACGCTAAGCGGATACGACGAGTCAATAGGCGGCATCTGCATCCGGTCACGGATCGAATTTTGCCAAACGGTCATGCGAGACAGCGTCAAAATGGACAGCAAACTCATCACGCCCAGCAGCCCCATCGAGACATGTCTGGCATTCGTTTCGCCCAATTCACGCAATTGCATGAATCGCCAGATGCCCAGCAGCGTTTTGGCGATCGCATATCCAACGATCAACGAGATTCCCCCAAGCAACCCCTGCAAAATCGGAGGCCGTGGCAACAGCGATGGAGTTAACGAAGAACAGAAGAAAAACAGCCCCAACGCAGTGGATGCGACGGAAAAGGACGCTAGCAATCGCGACAACCATCCAGTCATCACAAGTCGGATTTTGTACAGGCTCATTCTCTTCATTCTCGGCGAGTCGGGCTGAATCACAAGGTGGCGTGCATGTCGCATGTCGAGATGAGTTACGTGGCTATGGCGTCAGCTCGATTCGTAACGTCGCTGGATGATCGTGACCGAGTAGCGTTGATGGATCGGGAATGGCTCTGACATAGCAGTCGTTGACGATCGAGGATAGAAGCAACGCCAATTTGTGTTACGCGATGTTATGGCTTTGGCTCATGCGCTCAATTTGGGTCATGTTTAGTAGTGGTGAACGTCGTCAAGTCGTTCGCTGACTCAGGATACAGACCAAAACTCTTGATGAACGCCGCTACGAGAATAGGAACGGAGCGGTTCGGCTGGCTTTAGAACTTGCTACTTTCGCAGGTGGGCCTTGGGCAACGACAAGTCCTCCTTCGTCGCCTGCGCCAGGGCCGATGTCGATGATCCAGTCGCTGCTGATAGCAACCTGCATATCGTGTTCGACCATGATTACGGTGTTGCCTGCATCAACAAGTCCATTTAGTTGCGACATCAACATTGACACGTCTGCTGGGTGCAGACCAGTGGTGGGTTCATCAAGAACGTAAAGCGTATCACCTCGCTGCGCGCGCTGCAGCTCGGTTGCAAGTTTGATTCGCTGCGCTTCGCCACCGGACAGCTCGGTTGCAGGTTGACCGAGTCGCAGGTAGCCGAGTCCGACTTGCAGCAAGGCATCAAGGGCACGCAGCACCGAAGCTTCCTCTGCAAAGAATGCGTGTGCGGATTCGACGGTCAAATCAAGTACTTCGGCGATGTTCTTGTCCCGGTAGGTGATTTCAAGCGTCTTTTCGTTATAGCGTTGGCCGCGACACACCGGACAGGGCGTGTAGACGCTGGGCAGAAACAGCAGCTCGACGCTGACAAATCCCGCTCCCTCGCAGTTCGGACAACGTCCTTTGGCAACATTGAACGAAAAGCGGCCGACATCGTAACGACGTGCCTTCGCTTTGCGAGTCGACGCGAACAACTTGCGAACATGGTCGAACAAACCGGTGTAGGTGGCAAGGTTCGATCGCGGCGTTCTACCGATCGGCTTCTGGTCAACCGTTACCAGTCGACGTACATGTTTCATTCCGGCAACGATCCGCCCACCCGTCGTCGTCTCTAGCTCTCGTTCCAATAGATCGACTTCACCGTTCGGGGCTTCAACGGCCTTCTTCTGTCCCAGCGTTTCGCTAACGAGTTCGACAAGTGCCTGACTGACAAGGCTCGACTTGCCCGAACCAGATACACCCGTCACGGTCGTCAATACGCCGAGCGGAAACTCAACGTCTAGCGATTGGAGATTGTTTCGTTCAATTTGCTCCAACTTCAGCCAACCTGTCGGTTGTCGCGGTGCTCCAGCCGCAGTGGATGTCGTCGAGACTTTCGGCCGACCGCTTTGTGTTGCGATACTCTTGGCGAGCGTCGCTGCGGAGGTGCTCTCGCTTGCCTCGTGTCCAAACAGATATCGCGCCGTATGCGATTCTTCGACATCGCGCAAACCGTCTAATGGGCCACTGTAAATCACTTCGCCGCCATGGGTTCCTGCGTCCGGCCCAATGTCCACGATCCAGTCGGCATGCCGGATGACGCTTACATGATGTTCGACGACAAACAATGAGTTGCCCGCTTGTTTGAGTTCATCTAACGCACCCAGCAGTGCCTTAGTGTCGGCGGGATGCAGGCCTGCCGACGGTTCGTCAAGAACATAGACGACGCCGAACAACTGTGACCGAATCTGTGTGGCCAATCGCAAGCGTTGTAATTCCCCCGGCGATAGAGTGGGCGTACTCCGTTCGAGCGACAGATATCCCAGGCCAAGAGTCGTGAGCGCTTCGACTCGGGCAAGAATGTCACTGGCAATCCGCTGAGCGACGATCGCTTTTTCTCGGTGCAGGTCTCTCGCTGACGGTTTTGTGTTGGCAGCATCACGCAGCCGTCGCGCGAGTTCGGTCAGCGTCAACTGCGACAACTCGCCAATGTCGAGTCCAGTAAACTTGACTGATAGCGATTCACGTTTCAGTTTTTTTCCATTGCAGTCCGGACACTCCGAAATCTGCATGAACTGGGAGACACGTTTCTTGGTGCGGTGACTTTGCGTCGTCGCGAACGAGTGCAGCACGTAGCGTCTGGCACTCGCAAACGTACCCATGTAACTTGGCGATGCGTCGTGTTCTTTCGCCTCGCGAGCTTCGTCAAGATCAAACCCTGCATAAACCGGGACAACGGGTGTCTCGTCGGTAAACAGAATCCAGTCGCGAGTTTTGCGAGGCAGTTTCTTCCATGGTTTGTCGATGTCGTGCCCGAGTGAAACAAGAATATCGCGAAGGTTTTGACCTTGCCACGCCGGCGGCCACGCAGCGACGGCTCGCTCTCGAATCGTTTTCGTATCATCGGGCACGAGCAGTTTTTCCGTCACCTCAAACACGCGACCGATGCCGTGGCATCGAGGACAGGCTCCCTCAGGAGTGTTGGGCGAGAACGAGTCCGCATACAACATCTTCTGGCCGCGTGGATAATTCCCAGCACGTGAGTAGAGCATGCGAAGGCCATTGGAAATCGTGGTGACGCTACCCACCGATGACCGTGCGGACGGCGTGCCCCGCTGTTGTTGAAGTGCGACGGCGGGTGGCAATCCATCAATCGCATCGACGTCCGGTTCGCCAACCTGGTCGATCAATCGCCGCGCGTAAGGCGACACCGAATCGAGATAGCGCCGCTGCGATTCGGCGAAAAGTGTTCCGAACGCCAGCGAAGACTTTCCTGAACCAGAGATGCCCGTAAACACGACGAGTGCGTTGCGAGGCAGATCGACGTCGATGTTCTTCAGATTGTGGACGCGCGCACCCCGCACTTGAATGCAGTGGTCAGGGTCACAGGGGACGTTCTTGGATTTTTTTCGAGCGATGATTCAGTCTCTTCTCGCTTTGAAAACAGTACGGCTGAGCCAGTTGTTTTACGGGCCTGTGCAGCCTTGCGGGCCAGTGCGTGGAACCGATTGGCACCGCAGCAATTCACGCCAGTCGAGATCGGTTCTGTTGTTCTCGAAATTGCATTGCGAATACACAAGTGCAAATTGAAAACAAATTGGGGACTATCGTCGCCTGGTTCAATCTCACCATCGCTGCGGGCGCGGATGACCGTCTCATTGCGATCCATGGATTGGCCAGAGATGGTTTATCCACGGTGGAGGCGTCGCACGATCCGGTGACCGTATCCGGAAATTGGGCCACCCTGTGCCAGGGTGATTCACACGAATCCAAAGAAAACGCAGATTCGTGTGTGCAAGATGTTGCCACTGATTCTTGCCGCAGTGCCCAGGGCGGGACTCGAACCCGCACAGCCATAACGGCCGAGGGATTTTAAGTCCCTTGTGTCTGCCAATTCCACCACCTGGGCGTGCCGCCAAAATACGGGATTTTGCTCCGCCAGTCCACTCCAGGTGTGGCTAGTTTGTGGCTAGTTTATCGAGACACGCCCCATTACCTTCCTACCGCCACCCTCATACCGCCGTGTCTTCTCGTGGGGCGAGCCACTGGATGTGCTCTGCCTCGCACTCTTCGTGCTCTTCCAAACGGTCGATAAACAACGAGACTTCATGAACCGCATCGGCCCACGTTCCAAAAGGGGGCTCGACCTGATCTAGCCGCTCGGCCAGATCGTCAAGCTCCGAAAGCAGTTCCTCGTGGTCCTGGCACGCTTGCCGGTAACTTGCCTCTACCTCGAGGGAACCTTTCGGGTAGTGCGAACGAAGTTGTCTGCCAATCTGATCCTCCCGAACAAAATGATCCACAAGTCGGTCGCGAATCTGACGCAGTCGGTTAGCGGACTCGATAAATTCCGGAGACGGCTGCTCCGCAATGCCGCTGGTCCAGTCGCGGAAGGCATCCAATTCCTGCTGCAGACTGCTGTGCTCCTGTTTCCAGTGTCCAAAAAGCACGGAAACGCTGTGATTCGATTCGGGTTTCATGGATCTGACTCATTTTTAATGGTGTTCGGTGTTGAGTATCCCTCTTTCCTGTAAATCCGTGTTGAAAGGACAATGCAGCAACGATAGTGCCGCCACTCGATCAAAGTACCTCAGCGGCGGAGGAAGCAACGGCTGTATACGAAGCCGAATTATCTGGAATTCTAACGTCGGACGCGGAAAAGTAGCTAGAAAATATCCGGCCTGACGGTGAACGTCCGTGCACATCACAGATATATCGCTGGTTGCCGTTCGCTCAACGCAGCGGAGATCGCTGGACGATTTCCGCTCAGAATCACCTTGGTCTGGGAAGCCAGCCAAGGCCAACGCACAAAAAAAGCCGAACGTGCGACACGCTCGGCTTCTTCGATTTTTTCAAAGTGAAAACAAGGTAACCTTTTTCGATTACCAATCGGACACTTACTCTGTTTTTTCCTCTGCTTTTGCGAACGCTTTCGCAAATGCCTTCTCACCAAAGACCAATTTCACTTTGGCATCGCCCTCTGCCTTTTCGACTTTGCCCTTACAGCCGTTGCAGCAGAACGTCACCTTGACCCCCGAAACTTCGGTGGCGGTTTCAGGATTCAGGTCTTTGCCACTAATCGGGCAAGCTTTTTGCTCGTACTGCTTGGTCGCCACCAATTGGCGATTGGCACTGTTGGCAAACTTTTCGTTGTTCTTCGCGAACTTTCCAGCACATCCATTGCAGCAGAAATAGACTTTGCCGTCTTTGTAGTCCGCTGACTTGCTCGCATCGGCAGGCTTCGACGCAACGACGCATTGCACCCCTTCCAATTCGACATCACCAGCGAATACCGTCGCGGTAGCGATCAGAGCGATGGCCAAACCGCTTGCAACTTTCTTCAGCAACATACTTTTCTTCTCCAAAAATTTAGTTTCATTAAACATGCTCGTCAGACTACAAGCATAGGTGCTTTGGTAAGGGGAAGCAAACTAGTCAAGCTGGACTAGTCAAACGAGCTTACCCTCTCGCGGTGACCTACAGGGCACTTATTCACCGATACTTTTGCCAGCCGAGACTTCCAGCAACATTCTCAAGTAGCTTCGTGACTCGGTTTGCCGCAAGCCCAACCGGTCCGCCAGCCGCCTGATTCGGTCGCGGGCCTGCGGGACATCCGACTCGTTCTCGGCGATCAACTCGATTTCGGCGAATCGGCCAACCTGCTGGACGTCATCCAGCACCACTGAAAAGCCGCCCCAATCGCTTGCAGTTGACTCCGCTGCGGATTCAGCCGGCTCGAACACACAGCGCGTCTTGCAAACTTCGGCGACCCGCTGAAACCCCAGCAACTGCAGCAACTGTTCGGTCTTGTCGCCATCGGCATCCCCGGGCCCCAGTTCCCATTCCAATTCACGCCGAGCCTTGATCGCGCCAGGCAACTTCGTTCCTTTGTACGTGATCCGCGGCAATCCATTGATCCGCCGCACCCGTAACGCCTCTTTGGACTGGGCAAAATCACGACACGGATGATTGTAATAGGTATCCCGGTGGGTCTGAGTTTCGACGGCCTGAAACCCCGCCTCCAACAACTTTGCTTCGGTGGCAGTCGAATCGTCCAAATGAAACTTTTGCTCAACTTCAAACATAATGGCTTTCACAGCAAGCGAGTGAGTGAGTGTGTGTGATGGAGCCAGGAGGTGACGTTGCTGCAGACTCGACTTAACCGTACGGCCGGCCAGCCAACCCCAGACCGGCCCGCCCTAAGCAGGCCAATCAGCCGAAAACAGGCCAATCAGCCGATGCCAGACTGGCCCGCCGACGCCAGGCGGGTCAGTCGACGACAGGCTGGACGCCTCCGCGACCTGGCGAGGATGGCAGCGGCTTGGCCACTCGGCTCAGTGGTGTTGGCGTCCCTTCGCTGGTCACCCAAATTTCGCCGTTCTCGTCCATACACAGAGCTTCGATCTGTCTCAGGCGAGGCAGATCACTGGCTTCGGCGACCTGTTTTGTTTGTTCGGCAACCGACATGTCGCGTGGTGAGCAGCGAAAGCAAAAAGCTTGAAAGTAGTTGGCAATCCACAAGTCGCCCGTGCGTGGGTCAATATCGGCAGCCGAAACCATCGGCAGCGCCAGCACCCCTTCGACTTTTGCCACCACCCGGATCGCCGCGGGGCCCGACGCCGCTGAGTCCCCCGACGTCGCTGAGTCGCCCGACGCCGCTGCCGCGATCGACGCCGGCGGAGCTGAGCGGAGCGATTCCAGTCGTCCCAGCAAATCAGGTAACTCTACAGAGTAAACGTTCACGTACGGGATCGCGGATTTGGCAATCATCAAGATTTTGCCGCGGGTGGGATCCACCGCAATCGCTTCGCAATCGCGGGCTCCATCGGGGTAGGTGAGCTGTACCGTGAGATAACTTTTAATTTTTGTCGCACGTGTCGGGTCAGGTTCGTCGAACAAATAGAAAAAACAGGCATCGCGTTTGCAGTCGTTGTCTCCGCAATCTGCCACCAGCAGGTACTTTCGATCACCCAGTTCAAACGAGGCCATATCTTCCCAATCCAACGACGAAGCCGCAATCAATTCGCAGCTGCCTGTGGCTTTCCCGCGGGAATCAAAGGCGAACAACCGTGCGGTATCGCCTGAATCGTTATGCGACCAGAAGTGCCCAGGCTGCCGCTGAGAGGCGGCCAAACCACTACTCTCGCTTAATTGGGGTTCCTGCAGATAGATTGGGGGGGAATTGGCGGTTGAGCCCGTATTCTGCCCATTTAAATCCTGGGCGAATGTCCACTGAACCGTCGCTACACTCGATAATAGAGTGAACGAAAAGAGAGCGAACGAGATCGCAAGATGAAAAGCTCGAAGGTGACCCATTTGATTTATTGCTTTTTGATAAACGACCTTTAGCGTGCAACAACATTCCGAAACAACTGATATGAACGAAGTTCCCCAACAACCAAGAGCGTCCCGGTCGTGGTGGCCGCTGCTCGTCTTAATCTTAGCGTTTGGGCTGTTCGCTGTCAGTCGAAACCAACCGGCCAGCGATTCGCAAGACAGCGTTGCGATCGGCAAGTCCGCTCCGCAACTAGAATTGGTTCGACTTTCCCAAGATCCTTCGGAAATGTCGATCGAAGGCTTACCCGCAGGCAAAGTGACGCTGATTCATCTGTGGGGAACCTGGTGCGGCCCCTGCACGATGGAATACCCTCATCTGTCGGAAATGGTCCAAGAATTTGCATCCAACGATAACTTTGCGTTCATCTCGATTTCGTGCGAAGCCGGGTCGTCGGAAACCATCGAAAGCCTAGCACAACGAACGCAAAACTTTCTCGATTCGATCGATGCCGATACGGATGTGTTCGCCGATCCGCGTGGTATGTCGCGAGAGAACGTTGCCAAGTCGCTTGGGAAACCGCACATGTATTTCCCGACTTCGGTGCTGGTGGACCAGCAGGGCACGATCCGCGGCGTGTGGGAAGGATTTTCGCCCAATGGCGTCGATCAAATGAAAGCCAAAATCGAGGAACTATTGTAAGCGGCAGACCACGACACCGGTTATTCAGTTTGTGTTCCCGATAGCAATGTTCGCTTTAGCGTCTTCGCGGCATGCACGGGGTCCTCGGCATCGCGAATCGCGCCGGTGACCGCGATCCGGTCACAACCGGTTGCCATCACTTCGCTGACGTTGCTTTGATCGATGCCTCCGATTGCAAACGCGGGTACCGTGATCGACTGTGTGACTTGCTTCAGAAACTCTGGTCCCACGTAAGCATCAAACTGCTTGGTACGGCCCGCGAAAATGGGACCGCATCCGATATAGTCGGCACCGTCATCGACCGCCTCTTTTGCCTGCTCGATCGAGTGAGTGGAAATTCCTAGCAAGCGGCGATTTCCGATGATGGCACGAGCCGCGGCCGCTGGCAATTCTTCTTGTCCGACATGGACGCCATCCGCACCGGAGGCAACCGCGATATCGGCGCGATCATTGACAATGAACAACCGCCCCTGCTTTCGCGCGACCGCCGCACCGACACACGCGCGACGGTAAAGCGTGCGGTCGTCGAGCGAGTGATCACGGAGTTGAAAAATATCCACCCCCGCCGCTGCAAGCCGCTGGATCGAAGCGACGAATTGTGACTCCGATTCACCGCCATCGATCAGCAGATACAATTTTGCTGCGGCCAGCTGAGCGGTGTGCTGGTTCGTGAATGCCGCCAACTCCAACGATGCACTCGCTTGGTAGGCTCGATAGCGGATCTGTTCCACCTTGGCAGCAAAATTGGCATCGATTGTTTTGCCATACTCTTCGATCACTCGCAGCGATTGAGCGATGCGGGCGGCGGCAGCCGCGATCACTTTCTGCGGTGACGACCGCTCGTATTCGGCCGCTTCACGAATCTCGGTCCCCACGTCGCCCGGCGTATCACGCGCTTCGATCAATCGCTGGCGATCGACACTTTGGCCAATGGCGGTCGTCAAATCGTGGCGAAGCGATTTGAAGTTGCCGCTGAGGGCAGCATCGTCCAGGGCGAACCGGGCATACTCTTCCAAGGTGCGAAGCCCTTCGGTCGCTCGATTTATCGAGGCATCCAGAATACGATAGGTCGCCTGACCTGCTAGGATTGGCATCGGTTTAAGTCGTCAACGGGAAACGAGAGAGGAATAAGAAACATGAAGACATCCGCAGCTTTCGCAAGCATCGTTGCTTCGGTATTGATGATCACGATCGCATTTTCGCCGATGGCGATTCCAGCGACCGCGGACGACGGGGGTAAAGCCAGCCCTGAGAAAACGCAAACAAAACCAGCTCCGAATCGTAATGCAAAGCCCAAAAAGGTGAACCCGGCATTCCAGCCGCCCGTGGCCGCAGAGGGACTTCCCAATGTGCTGCTGATCGGCGATTCGATCTCGATCGGTTACATGGTGGATGTCCGCAAGCAGCTTGATGGCGTGGCAAATGTCTATCGCCCGGCGGTCAATTGTGGACCGACCACACGCGGGTTGCAGTCGCTTGAGGCATGGATCGGCGATCGCAAATGGGACGTCATCCATTTTAATTTCGGGCTGCATGACTTGAAATTCATGGGTCCGAAGGGACAAAATTTGGCGGATCCCAACGCGGCGACAAGCCAACGCCAAGTTCCGATCGATCAGTACGCAGACAATTTGAGAAAGATTGCCGAGCGGCTCAAAGCGACCGGCGCGACGGTGATTTGGCGAGAAACCACGCCGGTTCCTGCAGGAGCGGCCGGACGTATCGCGGGCGACGCAAAGCGTTACAATGATGCCGCGGCCAAGGTGATGGCCGAGGTGGGTGGGATCCAGATCGACCCAATGTACGACTTTGCAACCGAGCATGCGGATTTACAATTGAAGGCCAACGTGCACTACACCCCAGCGGGGTCAAAGAAGTTAGCCGAGCAAGTGGCGAAGTCGGTCCGAAACGCGTTAGAAAAAAAGTAGTCCGTTCCCCCTTCCCACGTCGCCAGCGCAGCTGCAAAATTTCACTTCAGAACGCTCACCGTTCTGAAGTCATTGGCAATGAAACGCCCCCCCATTTTCAAAACGCCTCACTTTTCCAAACGCCCTCGTAGCTCAGCTGGATAGAGCAGCTCATTCCTAACGAGCAGGTCGCAGGTTCGAATCCTGCCGAGGGTGCTTTCTCTGGTCGCACTCGACCAAAATGCCTGGATCGAGCAAAATCCCTGGATCGAGCAAAATGCCTGGATCGAGCATCGACCCAAAGTGGGAATCTATGATTGCGATCCTATGATTGCGTTGTTCGTCGCTGCGATGTCGCCTCGGGACCTCACAGTATCGACGAAGAACCTATTCGAAAACCGGTAGCGAATGTCGTCACGACTTCCCGAGCAGTGGTGGGCGTGAAGCCCGAACGGTTTCTGCGGTTCCTTTCATCCACGACGATTCGAAAACCGTCCTCGTGAAATCAGCTCTATTTCCTCCTGTGGCACGATTGTGCTAGTGCCTGACACCATCGTCAAGGTTTCCCCTATGGTGATGACTAAAATTAGGGGGGTGGCAGCTTATCGCAGCTTTAAAAAAAATGGTCTCACTCCCCTGGCAATGGACATCACTCGACGATGCCTGATTTTGGGCCTGATGATTCTGGGCCTGATTCTGTGATCGACGAACTTTCGAACTGCCTTTAACTTGTAGATCAGCAAACGCGTCCCTGGACGCCTCAGCTCCTTTTCAAAGTGGCCTCCTCTCCTCAAAGCGGATTGTTCATCCCAATGTCTATCGATAACCCTGATGTCATCCTAATCGGCAGCGGAATCATGTCCGCAAACCTAGCCGCGATGCTGAAACGTCTGGATCCAAGTTTAAAGATCCAGCTGTATGAGGTCTGCGAAGAAATTGCTCAGGAAAGCTCGAATGCTTGGAACAATGCGGGCACGGGACATGCCGGTATCTGCGAACTAAGCTACACCCCGAATCGTGACGCCGATGGCTCCGTCGATGTGAGCAACGCGATCACGATCTTCGAACAATTTGAACAGTCACGTCAATTCTGGGCGTATGCGGTGTCCGAAGGGATGATCGACACGCCGCCGGACTTTATCAACCCGGTTCCGCATGTCAGTTTCGTGCACGGCCAATCCCAGGTCGATTTCTTGCGAGCGAGATTCGAAGCGATGTCGTCCCATCACTTCTTTGCTGAAATGGCATTCTCGACCGATCGCAATGAGATCAAGCAATGGGCTCCGCTGTTAGTCAACGGACGCGACGATACTCCCATCGCTGCAACACGGATGACAGGCGGCACCGATGTCAACTTTGGCGCACTGTCTCGAAAACTGATTGGTTGGATGGCGATGCAAGACGATTGCGGCGTCGCCACCGGTCATCGCGTTGTCGGACTGCGACGAACGTCACAGGGTTGGGATGTTACGGTCAAGGATCGGAAAACAAGTCAGCAATTCACCAAGTCGGCAAAATTTGTCTTTGTCGGAGCGGGTGGAGGCAGTTTGCCGCTGCTACAGAAATCAGGAATCCCTGAAAGCAAAGGCTTTGGTGGCTTTCCGATCGGCGGACAGTGGCTGGTTTGTGACAACCCAGCGATCGTGGAGCAGCACTCCGCGAAAGTCTATGGACAAGCCCAAGGCGAAGCGCCCACGATGGCTGTTCCACATCTCGATACGCGGGTGATTGATGGAAAAAAGGCGGTTCTATTTGGTCCCTTTGCCGCCTGGACAACACGGTTTCTGACCAAGTCCGGCGGACTGACCGATTTACCGGGTTCGATCCGACTGGACAACATCGCCTCGCTATTAAAAGTCGGTGCCTACAATCTGCCACTGGTCAAATACTTGATTGGACAGGGACTGCAGAGCATGGAAAGTCGAATGAAATTGCTGCGAACGTTCTATCCAGAAGCCCAAGCCAAGGATTGGCGTCTGGTCGACGCCGGAATTCGCGTTCAAGCGATCAAACGCGAAGACGGTGAGGCAGGGATCGTTCACTATGGAACGGAGATCGTCACCGACAAAGACAAGACGATCGCCGCATTGCTGGGCGCTTCTCCAGGTGCTTCGGTTTCCGTCTCGTTGATGCTACAAGTCATCCAGGACTGTTTGCCCGAACTGTTGGACGATCGCGACGGTCATGAGCGAATGAAAAAGATGATCCCCACTTTTGATGTCAAGCTGCAAGAGCCATCGTCGACAGAGCTGTTTCGCGAAGTCCACCAGCGATGCGACCACGACTTGCAACTGGACCGAGCGTGAGATTGCGGGGCGTGCTGGCGATCAGCAAATCGGTTTACGGTTTTCCTGCCGACCAGATCTCTTCGATTTCTGAATCGTCGAAGACGCGGTTTGCGATCAGAACTTCATCGATCACTCCATAGAAGCGACGCTGTGACCCGCCGGAGGTACGCTCCAGTTCGTCTGCGGAAACTCCGAAATTGCCAAGTTCCAAAAAGTCCAACAGCAGCGGCGAAGAATCTTTTAGTTTTCCAGTACCGATGCGTTTGCCGTTTAGAAAGTGAACGACCTCGCCCGTTGCCACGTTTGCAGTGACTGCCAAGCACGACCATTGGCCCCAGTTGTCCGAGAGGGTTGCTGGATTGCGGGCGGCTGTTTGGCTATAAGTCCAACTCTTGGGAGAGACGTTTCCATAGCCGATGTTAAATGTCGCGTTCGCATTTTCATGATTCAGTTCCCAGCGAACGGTCTGCACCTTGGATCTGGATCGTCGGGCGAGCGCTTCCTGAACAACCCGGTCGCCGGTGGGAGCAAAACGGGCCCGGCGACGTGGAGATTCTGTCATTAACAGTGACGTGATTGGCTGCGTCAGCGCGTCGATGCGCACCCAGGCGAGCATGGTGAGTGATTCGTGGGCACCAGGGACCTGAAACAGAATACGATCTCCGGCGTTACGATATCCGGCGGCTCGCTTTGAAGGCCAGCGACCGGTGGTCCAGTCACAGCCGATGATGACGCCGTCGGTCGCATTGGACGCGTCGGCCGCTGTGTTCCGAACCTCCAACGCACCGGGATCCGATACTTCAAAGGTATAGTGCAACAGGACGGCAGGGTCGTTGCTCAATTCGCGAGCCTTTTCCTGCCAAAGCATGTATTGTCGCTGTGCACGTTCGTTCCGCTTTTTGCGAAGATCCGAGGGATCCGGAAAACGGCCGGGTGAATACGGAACCGTTTCGGGTCCGGCATCGGTCATGCGAATCGCATGATGTTCCTGCAAGGCCATCATCGCGGTCTTTGGTGTTTTGATCTCGACGGAACCTTCCAGAACATGCACCTGAGACTGTCGATCACGTCCCACATCGATGCTGAACGCCGTTCCTACGTCGATGACCTCCATCTCCTTGGTGACGATGCGGAAACCATGTCCCATCTCAGAGACGAAGCAGCTCGCTGATCCTTCGCGCAAAAAGACCTCATCCGCGCCCCGAAGCTCCAAGTTTCCTGGACCGCGCACAAGCAAACGCACACCCGATAGAAAATCCAACTGAATCGTGCCGCTACGCAGCACAAGGTCGCCCGTGCCCACCAGTGCTCCGGTCACAATCGGTTCACCATCCCCCCAATCCACATCGACTGCTTGACTAAGGACCGCCACGCCACTGCGCCCCGCCATTTCACCCGAATCAGAATCGACGATTACCGAATCCGAGGCGATTAGTGGGACGGAATGCTTGTCTGGATCAATCCGACCGCTCGACCAAAAGAAAAATGTCAAAAATCCAACCAATGACGCCGCCATGCCCACGACAAGTGCAAGCGATTGCCAGCGGCGTCTATCTTTGCGAGTTTCAATCGTTGCAAAGCCAGGAGTCGTGATCTCGTGCATCACCCTTGATTCAAGATCATCCGATTCACGGTCCAACACCGCTGCACCAATCAAATCTTCAAGCTCAAGCCAACGCGGCTCACTTGATTGAACGGCCCTCAACTGACCATGCATGATAACTTCACGAACGAACGCTTCGCGGAATTCGTCGTCCGACTTGAGCCGCTCGATCATCGGTGTGAGCGTCTTGTCGTCAAACTCGTTGCCAAGCCAGGCAGCAAGTAGCTGCTGTAGATCCGCATTCATTGGTCGGTCTCCTTACGAACACATTCACGCAGTAACGCATTGGCGCGGTAGTGAAGATTGTAAACGGCGCCGACCGTCGTCGATAATTCGCCTGCCATCGACGCCGCTTTGATACCGTCGAGTCCCGACCGTACTACCAAACGCATCCGTTCGGGAAGTTGATTGATGCATCGCAGCAGAGCTTCAATGGCGGCGTCGGCTTGCCCGCTGAAGACGTGATCAATATCGCTCTGAATGGCCTCGACAACCTCCTCACGAAACTTTGCCTCATTCGCGTTACGCCGGCCGATTTTGCGAAAATGCATCAAGAGCTCGTTCTTCGCGATCCCACGAAGCCATGCCCGAAAATCCTTTCCCGACTCAAATTGATCAAGATTGCGAAAGGCCTTGATGAACACTTCCTGCGCGAGATCATCGACCTCGTCGGCACGATGCAACTGGCTGCCCAGGTAACTTCGGAGCATCAAGCTGTGTTCGCGCACGACGTGCCGGAAAGCCTCACGGTCACCCGCGAGAACATGAGCAATGGCTCGTTGCGTTTCGAGAGAATCCGTCAACTTAACACCTTAAAATGCCCTAAACGTCCCTTAAGCAGTTAGGCAGGAGTCTCTCAGTAAACTGGCCGTTTTGGCGCTAGCGGGCTGTTGATTTAATCGAAATGCAAATCGCAGTAGTGAGCCGTGGGCCGTGAGCCGTTAGGCACCGGGTAATGCGTGGAACCCGGCCGCTTACGCGCGAGCGGCTTACTAAATCAACAAGCCGTTGACGAGTTCCGCTACAGGAAATGCTTCACAGCGTTGGTCCAAACGGCTAACGGGATTTCACTCAATGATTCCTGCCAACCTGCTTGGATGGTCTCGATTGACTTCAGTGATAAACGTTACTGCGCCCTCCGACAAGAGAACATCACACCCCCCTTGGCACCGGCTATTTCAGTACCGTCGTGGCTGCGCTCGCCAGAGCGTGGATTTCCGCTTGCTTCTAACATGTTTGCCGCCCGCTCTGGAATCTGCCACGACTTTGAGAAAAACTCGCCAACTTTCCGCGAAATCCACACGACCAGGATCACCAAACGCATACGGACAATTCTGTCAGTTTCCTGTGTGAGATTCGGCGTTCCCAGGCATACAAGTGCTCGTCGGCTCGACTTTTAAAGCGAATCAGATTCGAGCCGAGTCGGAAAAACTTTCCCACCTCAACCCCGAGCCGCTCGTGCCGCACTCTCAACGCAACCGAAATTCATGTTCTCCGTCGCAACGGGTGCTGATGATATCAGTGGTCGCCGCGTTTTGTCTTTGTTCAACCGTTAGAGCAGCGTCACCACCGAATGTCGTTTTCATCCTTGCCGATGATCTTGGCTGGAGCGACACGACGCTGTTCGGCACGACATCATTCTACAAGACACCTCATATCGAACGTCTGGCAGCTCGCGGCATGACGTTCACGCGAGCGTATTCGGCCAGTCCATTGTGCTCGCCAACAAGAGCCAGCGTGCTGACGGGGCTCAGTCCCGCACGTCACGGAATCACTTCGCCGAATTGCCATCTGCCGCAAGTCACTCTAACGGCAACCGCGACCCAAACCGGTCCCGCGAATCAGAAATGCACGATTCCGAATTCGGTGTCTCGGTTGGATACCAACTACTACACGCTGGCGGAAATGTTCCGAGACAATGGCTATGCGACCGGACATTTTGGCAAGTGGCATCTCGGATCGGAGCCGTACTCGCCCTTGGAACACGGTTTCGAAGTGGACATTCCTCACCATCCTGGTCCAGGACCGGCGGGAAGCTATGTCGCACCGTGGATGTTCAAAGATTTCGACCACGATCCGGATATCCCAAACGAGCACCTTGAAGATCGCATGGCGAAGGAAGCCGTCGCGTTCATGCAGCGGCACCGCGACAAACCCTTTTTCCTGAACTATTGGATGTTCAGCGTGCACGCGCCCTTTGATGCCAAACGATCCCTGATCGACAAGTATCGAAAACACGTTGATGAGAACGATCCGCAGCGCAGTCCAACCTATGCCGCGATGGTCGAAAGTATGGACGATGCGGTTGGCACCCTGCTAGACACGCTTGACCGACTTGGCATTGCCGACAACACGATCATCGTGTTCGCATCGGACAACGGCGGCAACATGTACAACGAGGTCGACGGCACGTCGGCAACGAGTAACTTTCCGCTCCGTGGTGGCAAGGCGACAATGTACGAAGGCGGAGTCCGCGGCCCAGCGATCGTTGTTGATCCGGGTCACGTGAAAGCTGGCTCACGCAGCGACGAAGTCATTCAAAGTTGCGATTTCTATCCGACTCTGTTGGAGCGGCTCGATATCGATCCTCAGCCCAATCAGTCGTTCGACGGCATCAGCATCGCTCCCGCATTGCAGGGAAAGCCACTGGATCGCGATGCAATCTTTACGTACTTTCCGCACTCGCCCAACATTCCGGAGTGGCTGCCCCCGTCCGTCAGCGTTCACGCTGGCGACTGGAAGCTGATTCGCATCTTTCACGGCGGCGACGATGGCCAGCACGATTACAAATTGTTCAACCTGAAGAACGATCTTGGTGAACAGAATAATCTCGCCGCGGCTCAGCCTGACCGAGTCCGTGAACTTGACCAACCAATCGACGATTTTCTGACCGACACCAACGCCGTTGTGCCTTTACCGAATCCCAAGTTTGATCCAACGAAGTATCGTCCTGAATTGATCGGCCAAGCGTCCTTGAAAGGCACCGGCAAAGGCGGAAGCAAAACCCAAAAGAATCAGCCTCTGAAAGCCCAAAAGCCAGTTGCTGGCTGGCTACCCGGCGGCACGTGCCAGCTTGTGCTCGAAGACGGTTCGCTGATCTTGTCGAGTGATGGTGGCGATCCCTATTTGAGCTACACGCTTCCCGCTGCGGTTACTGAAAAGACGCTCGTGCTGAAATTCACAATGAGCTCGGACGCAACGGGAGCGGGGCAGTTGTTTTGGCACGAGAAAGACGTTTCCCCCGCATTCATCCGCGACCGCAGTACACCATTCGACGTCAAACACGACGGCAAGCCTCACGAGTACAGCATTCAGTGGTCTGTCGATAACCCCGTCCTTGCCGTCCGCATCGACCCTGCCACGGGGCAAGGCAGAATCACTCTCGCCAATATTCGACTGACAACCGGCGATGGGCGTGAGATTTATCGATGGAAGTTCTGATTCATCACTGGATCAATCACAACTGCAATCGGATCTCATGCCGCTGACCATTCGCTCGAGCGGAAGATTTTGGTTATCGCGATCGATGACCTGACAAACAAAACAACTAGAAACACCCGAAAGGTGAACACGTGAAATCGCTGCCCCTACAGACCGTCTTGCTGTTGTTGCTGTTATCTGCAGCAGCGACTGCCAACGACCGTCCCAACATTATCGTGATCTATACCGACGACCACGGGTACGCCGACCTTTCATGCCAGGGTGTGGTTGATGATGTGCGAACTCCGAATGTCGACGCTCTTGCCAACAGCGGTGTACTGGCCCGACACGGGTACAGCACTGCACCGCAGTGCATTCCGTCTCGGGCAGGTTTGCTGGTAGGAAAATTCCAATCCAAGTTTGGGGTCGAAGCCAATGGCCAATCGCTCGAAGGTTTTGACCGAGAACTCACGATCGCCGAGCGACTTCAGTCCGCCGGATATATCACTGCCCAGTTCGGAAAATGGCACCTTGGCGCGGGGCCAAAGATCACCGATCACGGCTTCAAACATGTCTACAACCAAAACAGCGGCGGACCATTCGCTGCCAACATCGGCCTGGATGGAAAGGATCGCGAGATGGGCATGTTGCCCACCAAGGCCTATCACATCGACGGATGCAGCCAAGCGGCGGCGGCGATCATCGACCGTTACAAAGACGATCCGTTCTTTCTGTACGTGGCTTACCGAGCTCCCCATGTCCCACTGGACGCAACAAAGAAATATCTCGACCGCTTTCCGGGTGAGATGCCGGAACGTCGCCGTCAAGCACTCGCCATGCTTTCGGCCGTAGATGATGGCGTGGGGTTGATCACAAGCACGCTGGCAAAACACAACCTGACGGAAAAGACACTGATCTTCTACATCGGTGACAACGGAGCACCGCTGAAAATTCACAAACGAGACGCCCCGGGCGGTGGTCCGGGTTGGGACGGTTCGCTCAACGATCCACTCAATGGTGAAAAGGGAATGCTGGCCGAAGGTGGCATGCACGTGCCCTTCGTCATCTCGTGGCCCGGCACGATTCCCGCGGGCCAAATTTACGACCATCCCATCAGCGCCTTGGATGTGGCTGCGACGGCAGCGTCACTGGCAAAACTTGACACCAAGCCCGGTGATTTGGACGGCGTTAACCTGATTCCATTTTTGAGCGGCGAAAACAAGGCCGCACCCCACGACGCATTGATGTGGCGGTGGATTGCTCAGGCCGCGATTCGCGAAGGCGATTGGAAGCTGCTGCGGGGAGGAGAGCGTGAATATTTGTATAACCTCAAATCGGACATTGAAGAGCAGCACAATGTCTTAAGGAAATATCCGGAGGTCGCCGACCGACTGCGACGCAAACTGACAACGTGGTCCGAAACGCTGGATCCACCGGGGCTGGCGACCGGCCCAATGACACCGGCGTGGATCGATTACTACGACTTCTACCTAGAAGGAAAAACGCCCAATCGCGTAAAGTCTCCCGCAAGAGCCAAGGCAAAGCGGTAGCATAAGTAACAACCACGTGAGGCTCGCAAGAAAGCAACGGCCAACAAATAGAATCCAAGCATACGTCAAGTCCGCGCCACAGCTCTTTGCACTCACGTGCACGGGGACTTGTTTTGATGCAAGAAACAGCAATCAACGTTAAGTAAACCCTATGAATTCAACTGTTCGCCAACGATCGTTTTTACCGCTGATGCTTTTCAGCCTAGTGTTCCAGGCAACCGTTTGCGTCGCGAAACCGCCGAATTTCGTGATCACCATTGCGGACGATCACGGTGTGTACCACTCTTCCGTTTATGGGTCACCCGAGTTCCAAACGCCCAACCTGCAAAAAATGGCGGAAGAGGGGATTCGATTCGACAATGCCTATGTCGCCTCGCCAGCCTGTGCGCCCAGTCGTGCGGCACTGTTTACGGGGCGAATGCCTTACAATAACGGCATCGTCGGCAACCACGAATTCGAACTCAAGCCCGGCGTCCATTCGCTGCTGCCGACGCTACTGGATCAAGGCTACGAAATCGTCTTCCACGGGAAGGTTGGCCACGCCGGGCGGAAACACTTCGGCCAGTACGTGCCGGACAGTGTCAAGATTCTCGGCGGCGGCGGCTTGCAACAAACCATGACACTGGATCAGGTGGAGTCATTTCTCCAGCAACGCCCCGTGGACGCGCCACCGCTGGCACTGTTTCTTGGTTGGACCGACACGCATACCGCTTGGCCGCCCAAAGAAGAGGCCCGAATTGCTCCCGAAGATGTCGTCATTCCGCCGAAGATTTTTGACACGTACGAAGCGCGAGTGGAAATGACGCGATACGTCGAAGGCGCCGAGGACATCGACCGCCGCGTCGGGCAAACTCGAGAATTGATCGCCAAACACCTGGATGTGAACAACACTTTGGTCGTTTACACGTCCGATCATGGGATGCCGTGGCCGTTCGCAAAATGGTCTCTGTACGAAACAGGAATCCGCACCCCGTTGATTGCCGTTTGGCCGGGCAAGATTAAGCCGAATTCATCGACCGGTGCGATGGTCAGTTGGATTGATCTGATGCCCACGCTGATCGACTTGGCCGGTGGCACGTCGCCCGCAGGCATCGACGGGCGTTCGTTCGCCAAAGTGCTGGTTGGCGAAACCAACCAGCATCGCGACGTGATCTTCGCAACGCATAAAGGTGACAACGAAAAGAACGTCTACCCGATTCGCAGCGTCCGCGTGGGCAAGTGGAAATACATCCGCAACCTGCACCCCAAGTTCGCTTACACCACCCACACGGACGTCTGGGCCAAGGAAGTGCCGCGTATTGACGGGCACTGGGCACACGCCGGCCACCACTGGCAATCGTACATCGACGCCGCAAAAACCGACCCGAAGGCGTCAGCATTCTTGCACGACTATCACAGCAATCCAGCCGAAGAACTTTATCAACTCGATCAGGACCCGTACGAACAGAACGATCTCGCGGGCTTGCCTGACCACGCCGAGAAGCTGGCAGAACTTCGCGAGCTGGTTTCCAAGCGAATGAAAGAAGTCGGCGACGACCAGTCGCTCAGCGGACCGCCGCAACTGCTAAAAGACTTTTCGTTGCCAGAGATAACGCCGAACGACACCACACGATCTAAGCACCGTCGGAACAATAAGTGACGGGTTTTCCCGTAGCGGAAGTCGTCAAGACTTTCGTTTTCCAGGCTGGCCGAAACTCTCGCGCGAGTTCCGCTACGTCAGTAATGACTCCGAAGGTCCTAAGCCTCAACCGTAGCCTGGAAGACCTGCGATGATGAACGAATTAAGTCTACAACTCGCTATATGAGAATCGAATGATGAAAACGACTTGTCTGATCATTATTGCCATGATCGCAGCGACACTGATTCCGCAATCACCGGCACATGCTGAAAAGCCGAACGTTTTGTTCCTGATTGCAGATGATCTGAATACCGCACTGAGCGGTTTTGGGCACAAGCAGTGCAAAACACCCAACCTCGATCGGCTGGCACAGCGCGGCGTCAAGTTCCAGAACATGCACTGTCAGTATCCGGTTTGTGGTGCGTCGCGTGCCTCGATCATGTCTGGCCTTTATCCGTATTCAAATTTGACGCTGGGCAATGAAGGCACCTTGCGAGGCAGTATGCCCAATGTGGTAACGCTGTCGCAGACTTTTCGCAACAACGGCTACTACGCGGGACGAGTCAGCAAGATTTATCACATGGGCATTCCGTTTGAGATCATCGACGGAACAGCGGAAAGCGATGATCCATTTTCATGGGACACAGCGATCAACATCAAAGCTCCCGAACAAAACGCTCCCGGCGAACTAACGAACTGGTCGCCAAAAGACAAAGGATCACAGAGCTTTACTGGGGTGATTGCATCCAGCGGAGACAGCGAACACGCCGATGGGATGGCAGCAGATCGTGCCATCGAGATGCTTAACCAGGTGAAAGACAAACCGTTTTTTCTAGCCGTGGGATTTGTGAGACCGCACGTGCCTCTGGTCGCACCGAAAAAGTATTTCGACCAATACGATCGAGAGGCAATGGAAGCACCAGAGGTGCCGGAGAATGACTTGGACGATGTGCCAGGAATCATCCGCAATTACAAACGAAACAGCACAACGTACGGGGTGACGCCGGAACTGCACAAAGGGCTGTTACAGGCCTACTACGCCAGTGTTTCCTACATGGACGCACAGGTCGGACGCGTCCTGGATGCTTTGGAAGAAAAGGGGTTGGCGGATAATACGATTGTCGTATTCACCAGTGATCACGGCTACCTTTTGGGGCATCACCACAAATACCAGAAGCAGCACTTGTTCGAAGAGGCCACGCGTGTGCCATTCATCATCAGCGTGCCGTGGCTCAAGGATCAGCACGGCCGTAGCACTACAAAGATCACGGAACTGGTCGATCTTTATCCGACTCTGGCCGAACTGGCCAGCCTTCCCGCTCCGGACACGCTTCAGGGAACAAGCTTGAAACCACTTCTGGTTGATACCGAATCGTCTTCCTGGAAGAAGGACCAAGCATTCACTATCAGCCGCAGCGGTGGGGAATCGATTCGCACAATGGACTATCGCTTCACTCAGTGGGGCTTTGGCGAGAACGGCTCGGAGCTGTACGATCTGAAAAAAGACCCGGGCGAATTCACAAACCAAGCAAATAGTCCAGAGTATGCCGCGGTGGTGAAGATGCTGCGAGCACAACTGATCGCCAAACGCGATGCAGCAGGCTTCAAGCAGAATCAGGCAGCGATTGTTGGCAAGCCAGGCAAGGGCAAACAAAAAAAGTAAGTGGGATAGGCTTCCAGCCTTTTTATACCCCACAACTCATGTCGAGCGAATTGTCACCTTATCCCGATAGGGATTTAAGCAATTAGCCGTAGGTAAGCGGAGCGCCACCTACGGAATCCGACGTTCAACTGCGGTTTTGACCCTGAAAGGGTCACAGCACCGTCACCTGTGACCCTTTCAGGGTCAACGATTGTGGAATGATTCGTTTTCCGGTGGTGTTCGCTGCGCTCAAACCACCGGCTAATTGCTGGAAATCCCTATCGGGATAAGCTCGTAATTGTCGTGGGGTACAAAAAACTTCTAGCCTGTCATGTCTGTATTGTCTGCATTGACGAGCCTGGAAGCCTATCCCACATGAAGCTTAACGCGTTGCACTTGGTGGAACGACATTATGAATGGTCCAGTAAACCTGTTCGCTGAATGTTGCACCGGATTCGTCGTTAACATTCAATTGCAAACGCAATTGATTGACGGGACGAAGCCCAGGAATTTTCAGCAGCACCGACTTGTGATCTTCGGATAACTGGACGCTCGAGATTGCCACCGATTGCTCGCCAAGCTCTCCGGTTTCAGGGTGATAATGGTCCGATCCATAATTCTTGGTCCACTTGTAGTTCCACTGTTGAGCGGCGTACGAGGCGACGTCGGTTGCCGAAGCGGGATCGACGGGGAAGTTGAACTGAATGCGAAGGCCGCCCGATTCAACTTGGCAATCTTCAATCATGCGAAGCGGTTTGCCCGTGTACCGCACTCGGTAGATACCGTTGTCGGCAAGACCCGCGCGACCGTTGTCGTTCCACCCGTTGAGTCCTGTGAGATAGAGTTGACTGTCGACGGGGTTCACTCGGCCACGCATGATTCCGGTACCGAAATCGTGTGGGAATTTGATCAGCGCTGCCTGTTCGGTGCCACCGATTTTCTGGGTCATCAGATAAAACAAACTGCCTTGCCCAAAGCTGGTGTGCAGAAGACGTCCCGCCAACGGTCCCCAGCGTGAGTCATCGACATACACTTGGCCGCCCGACGAATTGTCGACCTCTTGTGGCATCCAAATCAGCGGCGGGTCGAACGTCTTTGGCGGCACTACGTTCCTAGCGTCGATCCGACCACCATCCGGTGCCCATGCGCCACCCTTTTGGTTTTGAACGTAGCCATAGAAACCGCCGGGTTTTACCAAGTTGACCTTCGATGCCGGCATCCATGTGCCTTGATTATCGCTAACGGTTAGCCGATCATCGGGCAGAATGCCCATGCCATTTGGCGTCCGCAGACCAGTGCAAACGATGCTGCGTGTCTTGCCATCCGGCGAGACCTTCACGACCGCGCCAGGCAACTTGTAATCCGTATACTGTCCACTCTTGGCGTAATAAAAGTTGCCCTGGCTGTCGGTTTGCAGATCAAAGTTGAACGCATGAAAGTAGGTCGAAACATCCGTGTCAGCGCTGAAGCTTTCGTAGAAATCAGCTTCGCCGTCGTTGTTCAGGTCGTGTAAACGCGTCAGCCGATCTTTGCATGTTACGTAGATCAGTCCGTCGACGACCTTGATCCCGAACGGTTCGTACATGCCACCAGCAAACCGCTTCCATTTCAGGTTCATCAGGTCGTCATCCACACCTGAAACGATCCAAACATCTCCACCGACGGTGGCAACGGCGAGTCGGCCGTCGGGAAAGAAATCGATCGCGGACGTACGAAACCAAGTGTTCCACGGGGTCGACTCAGGAACCGAAATTGTATCGACAGCGTAGGCCCCGTCTTGAAAACCGCGGTACCCAACCGTTTCAAGCGTTTGCGGCCAGCGTAAGTCACCACCTGCGACCATCTCAGCCGGATCGATCCGCTCCAGACTTAAGTTCTTACGCTTTGGCGAATCCGCATCGGCATTTGCAAACCGCACGATGTCGAGCAAACGCGAATCGTTGTCGCGGGGAATTCGCACGACCCAATGTTGCTGTTTATCGAGCGTTACGGTGACGCCGGTGGTGTCTCCGCTGATTTGAGGTTGGTGCGGTCCAACGGCCAAAATCAAAGCCTTTCCCTCGCCGATTCGCAGCGTTTGACGTACGGCGGTTTTACCGTCGATCGCGGAAGGAACTTCAAGGATTTTGCGTCCATCAATCGCGTAGGAAAGAACGATTCGGTCGCCATGCAGATAGTGACCACGATAGTCCAGCCAGCGCTGTGGCAACGGTCCGCGTGGCAACACGTCATCGGTCGGGTAGTCGAGCGATTCATCGTGTCCCCACCGCCAAGTCGCCAAGCCGGGTACCGGAGTCCCCTTGGGCTGCGAGTAGCCTTCGCCGCGCCCCCGTTTGTGTTGGGTTTGATCGACGTCGAGAAAACCGTCTGTCCAAAGGCCGGCTTGGTCCATCGTGTGCAGGTTGTAAGCGATCGTCTGGTCGCCCAGGGTGACTGTTAGAGCACTGTTGATGTCGCGCCCCAACTGAGACGCCAACGCCGGTCCATAGTCACGATCAGGATCCGGTTTGAAGTCTCCCATATCCGTACCGGTTGGCAGTGATTTCAGATACTCATTCGTGATCGGTCGATAGTCGGGGTTGGAATCTTTCATGAAGCGATTGCGAATGTAGCCAATGACCGCATAACGTTCTTTTGGTGATAACGCAGTGGTCGCAGCCATCAATCCGTTGCCCTTGGAAAGCGTCTGGAACATGCTGTAGGGATCAGCACCAAACTTCAATTTTTGTTTACCAAACGCGCGTGCCGTGGCCAGCGACGGCGTATTCCCGTCTGCTCCGTGACATTGCACGCACGATGCTTCGAAAATCTGTTTTCCGCCTTTCGCGTGTGTCTTCTCAACTCTCCTCAGGATGCCGGCGTGATTTAAATTGGCGGTGTCGTCTGCGACAACCAATTGATCTGCACTCGGTTTCAACTCACTTGCCCGCGCGGGACCGCCCGCCTGAATCGCAAACAAGTAGCTGATGAGGTCGAGGACCTCACGCTGAGAGTTAAATGTCGCCATCAATCCGCCCGGCATCATCGAAATCTTTTGCTCGCTGCGTGCTTCGATATCATCCTGTGCGATCACGATTTCGGACTGTAAGTTTGCGGCGTCACGCAGCACCAGTGTCTCGTCGTCTTCGCGAACGAACATTCCGGACCGGACATCACCATCGACCGTTAACACTTGAACCGTCCCATACCCTTTGCGGATCGACTTGGACGGATGCAACAAAGCCTCCACCAAATGAACGTCGGTGACTTCGTCGCCGAGTCGCGATAGGTCTGGGCCAAGTGGCGAATCCTGACCCGCCATCGGATCAGCAGCACTCTCATGACATTGAATGCAGCCAGCGGCAGATTTGAAATACACCAGGGCTCCGCGAGCCGGATCGCCACGGCGACGAGCCTCCGCGGCGATATCCGCCGGGTCTGCTCGTTCAAGCAATTGATGCAGCGCTGGCGTTTCCCCCTGAGCCGTCGCCGTCGCTGTTGCCAAAAACATTAGAAGAATAACGAATCGAATACAGAGCATCGGTGTACCACAAGTGAGGATGAATGATTGTGGGAGTAGTATGCCGCTCTACGCGATATCTGTCAGAATTTCTTACGAGTTTTTCATTTTTCCTGTGAGAAGGGTGGGCCGCAAGCATAGATACTGAAGCGAAGAGTGCAAACGGTGACGCGACGGGCTTTCTCCAGCGATCGTACTGTCCCGATACTTTTGTCATATCGGTTCATTCGCTATCACGACGGTTTTGAAGAACTCTACGACTTGAAAAACGATCCGCATGAGTTTACTAATTTGGCTGATTCTTCGGACATGATTGCGACGAAGGCCAGACTGGCCGAAGGCCTGCCCAAGCAGGCGGCTCCACGCCGACGCATTCCCAAAGAATCGAAGTACAACCTACGGCGAGACCGCAACAAAAACGACAAGCGATAACCAAATGATAAATATCCCTCGACCTTATCCGCGATCGATGAATCAAATATTTCGACGAGACGAGCGTGGTTTAGTCACCCGATTGAAACAGGCCCTTTCCCCATCCACCCGAAAAACGGTGATGATGGATTCGTGTTGCCTTAGCAAGCGACCTGCGGGTGTGGTCATGCTTTGCTGCTTTCTGATTACGACTTCACTACCCGCCGCTGACTTGTTAATGATTGACAACGGGTCGGTAAAGGTTGGTATTGATCGCGAGAAAGGCGGCGCGATCACGTGGTTGTCATCGGACGCCTATCCGAGAAACATCGTCAACATTGCCGATCCGGGTCGTTTGATTCAACAATCCTATTACGCGGGTCGTCGACTTGATCGAACGTCCGAAGGACAAAATAAAGCGTGGAGTCCTTGGTCATGGAATCCCATCCAAGGCGGAGGTGTCGGCAGCGAGGGCAGCAAAGGATCTTGGGCACGAGTGACTGCGTTTGAAAAGACAGGCAGTACCTTGTACTCGGAAACGATCCCCAAGCTTTGGGACATGCCCGATGAAGAGGCAGAGGCCGTGATGCGTCAGTGGACGACGCTGGAGCCGAACATGCCAGGTGTCGTTTGCGTGCAATGTGAAATCAAGACGCTGCGTCGCGACGACGATCCTTGGGGCGAGACAAAAAGCAGTCCTCAAGAGGTCCCTGCCTGTTACTTCACTCGCAACTTCGAATCCGTGAAAAGCTATCTCGGCGATGGAAAATGGCGGCCCGAACACCAACCGCCTGGACCGCCGTGGGGCCGTACAACTCCGCCTCGCAAAGCAATGGCAATGTTCGAGCCATCCGGTCAGGGCGTCGCGGTCTTTTCGCCCACGGCTGGTGAGAGTTGGAATTTCGGCCCTCACGGCGGCGGTCAAAGTAACGATCCCGCAGCCGGCCCGTGTATGCATGTCGCACCGATCGACCGCGTGCCGCTAGGCCGCAAGACAACGTTTCGATATCGCTACTGGTTAATCGTGGGTAACGAAAGTGAAATCGCCTCGCGGTTGGATGCACTGTGGACAAAATACTCCTCGGAAAAGTCCCAGCTTGTTGATCCCTCAACTTGACTCGCACTGCTCCCACTCCGTCGCCTGCAACACAATTCTTACCACGGTCCTCACGATGAATCGATTGTTCCTTCTTCTTTTTTGCTTCAGCTTGGCATTCAATTCTTCGCTCGATGCCGCAAAGCCCAATGTGATCGTCATTCTCGCGGACGATCTGGGCATCGTTGACATGAATGCCTACGCGAGAAAGTTCACGGGGACCGATCCTGCGCAGATGTACTACGAAACGCCGAACCTCGATCGTCTGACCAAGGAAGGACTTGCGTTCTCGCAGGCGTACGCTTGCCATCTGTGTTCACCGGCGCGGGCTAGTCTGTTGACGGGCAAGTACGCGGCGCGCACGGGATTTACGACGGCAGTCGGTGGTAATGTGCGAACGTTCTACAACCAAGCGGTCGAGCCACCGCAAGGCTATGTCGCTCAGGACGCGTTGGTCTGGGAAGACAAAATTGAGATTCAGCAAGCCTTGCTCAACGGTACCACCCGCGATGCACTGGCGTCAGGCCAACCATCGGACAATGGACAAAACGAAACGACGATCGCCGAAGCGATGCCCGAACATGACGCTGCCTTTATCGGTAAATGGCATGTGGGTGGTCATGGATCGCAGGGCTGGCAGCCGGCCGATCAAGGTTTTGAAGAGATCTCGTATCTCGACGAAGGCGGATCGCCCTACTTCAATTGGCGAGGCATTTGGGATAGCGGACAAAAGCTGCACCCCAAAACACCGCAGCCGAAATTGTTGCGTGGAAAATCGGGCGGAAACCTTGGGCAGGAATATCTCACCGATGAACTGACCGAGCATGCAATCGATTACTTGCGTCGTCGAGACGATGCGCAGGCGACAAACGGCAAGCCCTTCTTTCTGCACTTTTGTCACTTTGCGGTTCACACTCCGTTTCAAGGACGCGCCGATGATGTCGCCCACTTTGAAAAGAAACCGACACGCGGTTGGAACGGCCATGATAATGCAATCTACGCAGCGATGCTAAAACGGTTGGATGTCTCGGTCGGCCGGATTCTCGATACGCTCGAAGCAACCGGGCTGGACGAAAACACGTTGGTTGTCTTCATGAGTGACAACGGCGGCGTGATGTACACCGATCCGCTCGCGACCAACAACGCGCCGTTTAAGGGTGGCAAGGGGACGCACTTCGAAGGTGGCATTCGCGTGCCCTTGGTGATTCGCTGGAAAGGCCATGTCGACGGAGATCGCTGGTGCAACGTACCGGTGGATTGCAACGACATCTTCCCGACGGTGTTGGATTTGGCCGGCTATGAGCTTTCCGAGCATATCCAACCGGGCGGCATCGACGGGCGTAGTCTGGCCCCACTGCTTGGCGACCCCGCCAATGCGAAACGTGGATACACTCGCGATACTTTTTATCAGCACTATCCTCTGAATGTGATCGTCAAGAACCCCGAGGACGACTTGCCGTCGGCTCCTTCATCCGCAGTTCGCAGTGGGGATTGGAAATTGATTTTCGATTGGTCCGGTGCGCTGCGACTGTACAACATTACGAAGGATCCTTACGAGCAGAACGAATTGTCTGCGGCGATGCCAGAGAAGGCTCGTGAGTTATTCGTTCAATTGAATGATTGGATTGATTCGAACGTCGACGTGAAATACACACCAGCCATCAATCCCGATTACGATCCATCGAAAGAGGCTCGCCAACGTCCGTTCGTGGACCTACGCCGCAAGTACCTGGGCGACGAACGAGCGATTCGCACAGTCGAAGGCGATCCGCGATTCAAGCTGATCCCCGCTGCGATCAAACCTCACGTCGCAACACCGAAATAGTTTCCAATACTCCGAAATAGTGTCCAAGACGCTGGGCATCCGTCGAATGAAATCTCTTTCAACAACGCGAATTCGATTGGCAGCAGCACTCAGTCGTACCACGTTACGCGAGGGACATTCACGCAAGTGCGGCGGTGGCGAAAAACAACCATCAGACGCTCATGCCCAACGAGCACACCAACGAATCAACACGTTTCGAGAGACTGGCACGCCACTATCGATCGATGATCCGCCTCTAAATGCAGATCATGGCTCTCGATTCAAAAACAAAGCCAACGAGATGCGATAATCCAACGTCTTGCTAGACAGGCGTTTTGCTAGTCAGGAATCTTGTTAGACAGGAATCAGACAGCCATCGACTCAAGTTCGCCGAGCGACTCGACTGCGATTTCCAGTATTCGTTCCACGTCCGACGCGGCGTCTTCGGCTGACCAACGCTTCAGTACATCCAACGATAAACTTGCAGACTGTAGCCGGTTTCGAATCGCATGCCTGTGCTTGGATGCATCTTCCATTGCGACCGTATTGGACGAATGGTTGAGCCATCGGTTTGCAACAAATTCGTCCTCGAATAACGTGTCGGACATCGTGACCTCAACCAAAGTTGTTTGTCGGCCAATGCGATCGACACGAATGACGACTCCGAGCTTGTCGAAGCGGAAGATTTCCGAGCACGTTGAGGTCAGCGCAACCATTTGAATGTCTCCTTACATAGTTGACAGATGAGGATTTTTGACCTTCCATTGGTTTTTCCCTTTGCCAGTTGGTCCATGCAATCGGTGTGCCGATTTCGTGACAGTGGCGATTTTGTGGCAGTGCCGATTTCGTGGCAGCTGCTGAAACCGTTTATCTTTTCACGCTGGCACAATCAGCGATCACGCTGGCACAATTGGCCATTTGTGCGGCGGCGATCGCAAACACCGAAGAAGCCGCAACCTCAGCCGGCTCACTTTGTTTCAGAACGTTCTATTTCCCAGAGGGTTGCCAATGACTCTTTGTTGAATCTGGGACCATTCCTCCAGCGCCATTTTGCAAATGTTGCTCGATTTTCTCTAGCATTCCTGTCTTGTCGATCGGCTTGCTCAGATAGTCGTTACATCCGGCCTCGATACACCGGTTCATATCACCTTGCATGGCATCGGCGGTCAGCGCGATGATCGGGCCATGGTAACCGAGTTGACGCAATCGCTGTGCGGTTTGATAGCCATCAAGCCGTGGCATCTGCATGTCTAACAAAATCAGATGATACACCTGTCCCTCGTTGATCGAACGTTTGACCATGTCGATCGCCAACTGGCCGTCTTCGGCTTCACTGACATTTGCGCCCGCTTGAGTCAAAAACGTCTTGCTCAAAAAACGAATGTCGCGGCGGTCATCGACGATCAGAATCTCGGCATTGACCGTTACCGATTTTTGCGAATTTCGCAAAGCGAGATCGGTTGCGTTGGGTGAGACGACGCCGGAATCAGCGACTTCCGCCACCGCGACAATGACGGTGAATTTGCTACCGCGTCCCAAAGCACTTTCGACCGTGATCTCGCCGCCGAGCATTTGTGCCAAGCGTTGACTGATCGCGAGTCCTAATCCGGTGCCACCAAACTCGCGATTGACGTTTCCATCCCCTTGAGAAAACGGCTGAAATAGATTTGCAAGTTGCTTGTCACTAATGCCGACGCCCGTATCGATAATATCAAAACGAAGTTGCCTGGATGCAAATGACACCTGCAACGTGACGGCACCTTCAGGAGTAAATTTGATCGCGTTCCCGACAAGATTGATCAGAATCTGTTTCAAACGCTTCCCATCGGACAGAACCCAGGCTGGCAACGGTGTCTGGTATTCGACGGAGAGCTGGATGCCTCGCTCGCTGGCACGGACGTCCATGATGACGCGAACATCTTCGATCAGCCGAGCGAGTGAAAACGTCTCTTGAGCGATGTCCAACTTCCCTGCTTCGATCTTGGACAAATCCAAGATGTCATTGATGATGTCCAATAAGAAATCACCATTGCGGCGGATGGTGCGAACCCACATCAACGCCTCATCATCGTGAACCTTTTCAGCGATCAAGTCGGTGTAGCCTAAGATGGCAGTCATGGGAGTGCGAATTTCATGACTCATGTTGGCCAGGAAGGCACTTTTCGACTCGTTTGCCGCTTCGGCTTGTTCACGCGCTTCGCGCAGCGACGCTTCGAATTCACGCTGCTGCGTTATGTCAATCAACGTTCCGATCAACTGTGTCGCTCGGGTTTTCTCGCCTTCGCCGGTGTAAATCGGCCGCGCATGGATTCGCACCCACCGAACTTCACCATCGCTTCTTAGCACGCGGTGCTCGACCGTGTCACTGACGCCTTCGGGCAGCCTTAGCAGCCGTTTGAAAAAACGGAAACAAATCTCGCGGTCGTCGGGATGAACCCAGTCCGGGATTTTGTGATCCAGAACGTATTGCTCCGCATCGTCCGGCAAACCGATCAGTCGTTTAAACTCATCGGAATACCCAACCGTCCCGGCGACCAAGTCAGCGTGCAGCATCCCGAAACCAGCGGCTTCAGCAGCGTTTCGCAAACGCTCTTCACTGATCGAGATCTTCCTGACGGCCTCGTGACGATCGTGCGTGTCAATCACACTACCGACATAGCCAGCGAAGTTCCCATCTTTGTCAAAGCGCGGTTTTCCAGCATCAATGACCCAGCGATAGGAACCATCCTTTTGTCGTAGCCGAAAATCGATCTCGTATTCAGCACGCTGGTCCGCTGCGTTTAAAAATTGTTTCTTCGCCGCTTCCTGGTCATCGGGATGAACGGCGGTGGTCCACCCCAATCCGTGCCCCTCTTCTTCCGATTGGCCGGTGAAGTCATACCAACTCTGCGACAGAAAGGTGCAGTAATGATTTTCATCGGTCACCCAGATCATCGCGGGCGCCGCATTGGTCATCTCTCGGAATCGCACCTCGCTCTCGCGAAGCTCCGCTTCGACCATTTTCGGATGGCTAATGTCGCGAACTTCGATCACGGTTGAAACCGGCACCCCGTGGCGGAAAATCGGGCTAGCGGCGCACATCACGGGAAACGACGTGCCGTCTTTGCGAAAGAACAAATCTTCGTGCGCACGCACGCTGAAATCCTCTGGCAATGCACGATCGATCGGGCATTCCGCCATCGGATAGGGGCGTCCGTCGGGATAATGGTGATGAATCAGATCGTGTAGCGGTTTCGACCGAATCTCGTCTTCATCGAAACCAGTCATCTCCAGGCAGGCTTGGTTACAATAAGTCAAGTAACCTTTTTCATCCATCATGATCAACGCATTGGTCGAGTTCTCGGCGATCGTGCGGACCAGTTCTTCGCTGCGACGCAAATTGGTTTCCGCCATGATCCGATCATGGATATCAATGTTCATTCCAACCCAGCGGCGGATCGATCCATCGCGATTGCGGATAGGGGCTGCTCGCACCTGAGTCCAGCGGTAAACGCCACTGTGATGTCGCAAACGAAACTCGTGGTCAAGCGATTTGCCATTGTCAACGCAAACCTTCCACGCCTGCCCGATGCCTTCGCGATCGTCGGGGTGAACGACGTTGACCCAACCGTTTCCAACCCACTGCTCGTAAGATTGACCGGTAAATGCACGCCAACTCGGCGAATCTTCCACGACTCGGCCTTCCGCATCCGTCGTCCAAACGATCTGCGCTGCAACATCGACCAGAGTCTTGAACAACTCTTGGCTGTCGCTCAGTTCGGTCACATCACTAAAGGTAACAACGATGCCATCGTGCTCTCCGTCGCTGCCGCGGTACGCGGTCACCCGGCGAATGTAAGTACGACCGGCAATCTGTCCGATCATATCCTCGAGTTCATCGTCGTCCGACAGCGTTCGTGGATCAGGAAGCGGCGGCATCCCCTCGACCTCGGATGCAAATTTCGTCAGCTTGCGACCGACATCACTTTCACGCAGATCATAAATCTTTTTCACCGCGGGCGTGAAACTACGAATGCACAACTGGTTATCTAAAAAGATCGTCGCAATCCTAGTACTGCGAAGCAAATTTTGGATATCGTTGTTGCTGCGGACGAGATTTTCGTTACTGGTTTGCAATTCCTCTTTGGATGCTTCGAGCTCTTCGTTGGCCGATTGCATCTCTTCGTTCATCGAGAGCAATTCTTCGTTGGACGACTTCAGCTCTTCGTTCGATGCTTCGAGTTCTTGAACCGTGCGTTCAAGTGCGTCGCGAGTGCGCAGAAGCTCGAGTTCTAATTGCTCGATGACTTGCCCCGCCGTCGAGTCGACGAGTCCTCCGCCGCCACCTGTTTTGACCGAATCATCGTTGATAGTGGCATGCAGAGGGGAACCGATACGATGGAAAACGACGAGGTGCAGATTTTGATCCGATCCCATTTCCGGCACCGGCTGAACCGTGATATGAACTCGCTGGATGCCACCTTCAACCGGAATCGACATGCCCTCGGATAATGCCCGACGTCGATGCTCTTTCGATTCGCTAAACGCAGCACGTAGACCGGTTCGCAAATTCTCGTGCGCCATCGTGATGATGTTGTTCTTAAAATTGCCTCCCGTTATTTTCAGGAACGGAGCCGGATCCGATGACAATGAATGGATCTGACCTTCGTCATCGCAAACGATCCATTGCGGAGCGAACTCACTTAAGATGATCTGCTGTGAATACCGAAACAGGTCGAGTTCGCTGTTGCCCGCATCCGCATGGGTGCCAAAACGATTCAGGTTCATCACGAGTGGCTCGAGGGTTTTAGGGCGATCGAGGGTGGTGACACGTCGCTGATAAAGTCGATGTTTGGTGTGTAACGTTCGAAACAGCTCTCGGTTAACCGAGAGGGTTTCGGCAGGCCCGAGAAAAAGATAACCACCGGGTTGTAGCGAGTAGTGAAAAAGCGGAATGAGCTTCTTTTGCAGATGGGCCCCGAGATAAATCAGCAGATTGCGACACGAGATCAGATCGACCTTCGTAAACGGTGGATCACTGATCAAGTTGTGTGCGGAAAACAAGATCATGTCGCGAATTTTCTTGGTCACAAAATAGCGGTTCCCGCGTTTGCTGAAAAACCTTTGCAACCGCTGTTCGGTAATTTCATCCTGAATCCCAATCGGATAACTCCCCGACCTCGCAACCGACAACGCACGTTCATCGAGATCGGTAGCAAAGATCTGTACGCTGATTTCCTTGTCGCATTGCTCGAGGATTTCGGCTATCAGTATCGCAATCGAATAGGCTTCCTGGCCCGTCGCACAGCCAGGGATCCAGATCCGAAGCGGGACTTCGCCCTGATGCCGATGTACCAGCGGCTTCAAGACGTCGCGTGCCAGAGACTCGAACGCGTTTGCGTCTCGAAAAAACGCCGTGACACTGATCAACAAGTCACGGAATAGCCGAAAGACCTCCTCGCGTGACGATTGCAACAGTTCGATATAGTCATCAACCGAAGACAGCTTCAGTACGAGGATCCGCCGACGAATTCGCCGCGTCAGCGTGGTTGTCTTGTAATGCCTAAAGTCATTTTGAGTATGCTTTTCAATGACGGCGGTAATCTTGGGGATGGCGATAATAATCTTACGGTTTAAATCGCTCATCTCGTTCGTGTCGTCAGTTTTTTGTAGTTGGGGTGCGGAAAGATAAACCTCTGCCGTAACCAAGTCCAGACGCCAAACATGCCGAACGTCGAATGGATGGATCGCGGTTGTATTGCTTGCAAAAAAGGGCTAGCACGTTCGTTGGCGAATTCGACGCATTAAGCAATCGTCATGCCACCGGACTCGCTCCATCGCGTGAATCGATGAGGTGTCATCCAGGCAACCCGTTCATCAGCATTTCCCCGCGTCAATTCAGCAACGAAATCCAACCGTGATCGGTTCACAACCAGTTCACTGACTGCAATCGATCACATTGGTCGACGAACATCCAATCGATTTCATGGGGGGGGGAGGCAACCGCCTTCGCAGAGTCCCACTGCGGCACAGAAGACGGATGAATCCGTTAGCCGTTTTGCCTACGCGGTGAAGGATTTTTTCGCATAGGGATTGTGCTAATTTAGCGCAGCAGAAGTCGTCAAGACTTTCATTGGCCGCATTGTCACCGTCCTGAGAACACGCGTGTTCTAGTTGGGGCTGACGGCGCGTTGTTTTGCACGCACGGCAATAAATTCGTCAAAGACTTGTCGCAGCACCGCAACGCTTGCGGGCTTAACTAGATGCTGGTCGAATCCGGCCTCGCGGGCTTGCTGAATATCTTCGGGTTGCCCATTGCCGGTCATGGCGATGATTTTCAAGTCGTCGAGTTCAGGAAGCGACCTCAGTGCTTGTGCGACTTCGTAACCCGATTTGTCAGGCATACAGATGTCGGAAAAAACAATGTCCGGCTTTTGCTCGCGAACCAGCTCGATCCCATCGTTCGCGCTATACGCGACATGCACCGTATGCCCCAGCGCCTCAATCAGCTTGACCAACAAGGTCGCCACCGCGGGAAGGTCGTCGATTACCACAACCTTCAGCGACTCCGGCGACACCGAAGGCTCCACAACGTCTGATTTTGTTTCATCGACCTGGGCCAGCGGTAGCCGAACCACGAATCGGCTGCCGGGCTGCTCTCGCGTTTGATCCAGCTCGACGGTGCCTTGGTGCATTTCAACCAGTTGTTTGACGAGCGTCAGCCCAATCCCAAGACCTCCCTGACTACGAGTCACCGAGCTTTCGACTTGCGTGAACATTTCAAAAATCCCTTTGGCATCCTGCGATGAAATTCCGATCCCGTTGTCTTCGATCGAGATTGCCACTACGTCGTCGACGGCATCGCAGCACAGCTGGATCGTGCCCCCAGGCGGAGTGTACTTGCACGCGTTGTTCAAAATGTTTGTGAAAACCTGGGCAAGACGAACGCGATCGCCAACCACGCAAAGCGAATGAGCCGCGTCGATGTGGGACTGCAACGTGTGTTGCTGGTTCATGCATGACGGGCGAACCGAAGTCAAAGCGGTCTCTAGAACCTCGCCGAGCGAAACCGGTTCACGTTGTAGTTTGATCTTTCCACGGGTGATCCGCGAAATATCCATCAGGTCGTCGATCAGCCGAATAAGCTGGGAAACTTGGCCCTGAAGAATCTCACCGATTTCTGCAATCTGTTTGGGGTCATCACTACAGAACTTCAACAACTCGGCCGCATTTCCAATCGGAGCCAGTGGATTTCTCAGTTCGTGCGCAAGGACTGCGAGGAATTCATTCTTGCGAGCATCCATTTCGCTCAACTGGTCGGCTCTTTGTCGCAACTCACGCTCGAGTTCTTTTTTGGCAGTGATGTCCACCATGACTCCGCGGAGATGGTTGGGTCTGCCCGCATCGTCCGAAACAACGTATACGATATCTCGCAACCAAACCGAACGTCCATCGCGTGTTACTGCCCGATACTCGAAATCGTGATCGCGACATTCATTACACGCATTGCGACACAATGCAACCGACGCATCGCGGTCTTCGGGGTGAATGATGCTAGGCCAAAACGAAGTGTTCGAGAGCCATTGATCGATCGGATAGCCTAGAATCTGTTGTGCGCGTTCGCTGACGAATGTGAACTCCCATGTGTTTGCGTCCGCTTCCCAGACAATCGCGTCCAAGCCATCGACTAAGTTCCGGTACTTCTCTCTGGCAATTTCCGCATCTTTGCGGGCTTGAACCTCGCGTTTAATCAGGGCTTCACGCTCCTCTTCGGCGAGCACCGATTCGGTAACGTCACGAGAGATCGACAGCAGCTGCTCTGGACTTCCGTCTGCTCCTGCAATCGGCGTGACGATCACGTCCCACCACTTTCGAAGCTTCGATTGGTAAGTCGAACAAACACCGCGAAATCGTCCCGCCCGCCCTGCGCGTGCGGCAGCAACCGCATCGGCCGCAGATTGTCGGTCGGCCCCCTGCCAAAAATCGATCCACTGCTTTCCGACCAGCTTTTGGATGTCATCGATCTCTAACAATTTCATCCCGCCGATGTTCATCGAAAGCAGATGCCCCTCCAGGTCGAGAATCTTGATACAATCTTGGCTGCTGGCAAGGATCTGTTTGGCTTGCTCCTCACTGCGGTACCGAGCGGCTTCGAGTTCTTTTAGCTCGGTCACGTCGCTAAAGGTGGTGATGGCCCTAGCCTGATTTCCGTCGCCCAAAACCACTCGCTTGGAACTGACCAACAATCGGCGGATCGATCCCTGTTCCGTTTCGAAAAGAACTTCTTCGTTGGAAGTGGATTCACCATGAAGGATCGTTCGTGCCAACGGCCATTCCTGTGGCTCGTACCGGCGACCGTCTGGATGATATCCGATGAAGTCCGTTAGCGAATTCGGATCGACGCTGTCGGGTATCTTTCCGCCCACAATTTCAAGGGCCCGCTCGTTTACAGACAGCACGCGCCCGCTAGGAGTTTCCGCAACAACGACGCCTGCGGGGAGTTGATCCAGCAACGCTTTCATCAACGAACTCTCTTCTTGCAGCTGTTGAACAAGTTTTTCACGCTCCTGATCTGCGTGAATCTGTTCGCTGATATCGTCGAAGATCAATAAACTACGCCCGGATTCGCCGCCATATTCCTGTAGCGGCGCGGCAGCAATTTTCACATGCACATTCGACTGGTCGCGATGGCGATGGTAGGCGGATATCCCCTGGAACGTCTTACCTTCGGCCAATTGCTCTCGCACAAAACGACATTCGTCGTCTTTGTTTAGCGGAACGATTGGCAACGGTTTGCCCAACACTTCGCATGCCTTGTAGCCAAACATTTTTTCGGCTGCGTTGTTCCACAGGTAGACCGTTGCGTGTTCGTCGATGACGCTGATCGCCAGCGGCGACTGCTCGATAATGACTCTCAACAAATGGTGCTGCTCTCGCTCGCGATTAGCAAGCGTCACCAGCTCGATCTCGGATTCAACCGACGCTGCCAAATCATGCAGTATCTCAAGCTCGGTCTCGGTCCAATCGCGTGGCACGGCATCAAAGACGCAAAACGAACCGAGCACCTCTCCGGAGCGTGCACGTATCGGCACCCCTGCGTACGCGCGGACGCCAAGCTCCTCTACCGCCGGATTGTCCTTGACTCGATCATCGGTATGCGAGTCACAAACAATCAATGGAGTATCACAGACGACCGTCTGCCGACAAAAGGAATAGCTGAGCGGCGACTCGCGTCGTGTCGCCCATGGCTCGGGCAGCCCTACACAGCTTTTGAAGAATTGGCGGTGCTCGTCAACAAGCGTCACGACCGCTGCCGGGCATTTCAGCAGTGTGGACGCCAGCCGCGTCAGTCGATCAAATGAAATGTCCGGTGCACTGTCAAGCAGTTTCGTGGCTCGCAAGCTGGCCAGTCGACGCGGATCAGTTACCGGATCAGAATGAATCTGTCGTAGTTGGTCCATGGCCCTGAAATTTTCCCAAATGAGTGCACTTGATGATCGATTACGGTATCAACGAAAGCGAATCCAGAGAAGCACTTGTTGTTTACCCACTCTCGTTAAATCGGACGAACATCGCAGCTCGCTCTTTTTACTAGGTAAAGCCAATCTGCCTAAACGCCCTCTTTGATTGCATCCCATTTGAAATGGACACTCAACGAACATTCACCACGGGTCCATTAAGTATAAGTAATGGGACAGGCCTAGGAGGTTTGGAAAACCGTACCCTCGTGCCAATTTGACGATGTTTCCCCCCCAGAGCCGACTCGATCCAACCCTTATCGACGAAGCCATTCAGGATCGGTCACGGCACGCACGGGGTTTACAACGGCAGTCGGTGGCAATGTGCGAACGTTCTACAACCAAACGATCGAGCCACCGCAAGGCTACCTCGCTCAGGACGCGTCGGTCTGCAAAAATAAAAGCGGGACCCCCGCCAGACAATGGACAAATGTTGGCCGGGGGTCGAGCCGAGTCGCGTGGTCAAGGAAATCATCGCATAGGGCGTCATTCGATTGTAACGTTACATGATTGAACGTTACATGATTGAACGTTACTGGGCGGCGGCTTTGAGCTCGGCAAATCGTGCTCGCATCTCGCTCAACTGCGCCGCATGTTCTGGATTGGCGGCGAGATCGTTCTCTTCGATCGGATCGTTTTTCAGATTGAACAGTTGCTCACGGTCGAATTCGGGCCAATAAAAGTACTTCCAATCCTTGCGTACCAATGCTTCCGAGGCAGGAATGAAGTCGGTGCTCCTCAGCATCGGATGCTCGTAGAAGAACTCGTCACGCCACTGGGGCTTCGTTTTGGAAAGATACAGCGGCGTGATGTCCGTTCCCTGCATCGTTTCCGGTGCCTTGATCCCGGCAGCAGCAAGGATGGTCGGAGCAAGATCCACATTGAGGGTGAATTCGTCATTGGTTTGTCCAACAGCTTCCTGTGGCATACGCGGATCACGGATGATCAATGGAACGCGAATACTTTCCTGGTGTGGGTACCATTTGTCCGCCAACCCGTGTTCGGCGTGGTAATAGCCGTTGTCGGTCGTGAAGATCACCAACGTGTTCTCAGCGGCTCCCTGTTTCTTCAGTTCCGCCAAGATTCGGCCGCACGTCGTATCGACCTCGGTGGCCAATCGATAGTAGTTCTTCATCATCGTTTGATACTTTTCCGGAGTATCGAAACGCCAATGCCATCGGTTGCGTCCCTCGTTCTTTTCATTGCCCACGAAATCCGGTAACCGTTCAAACGACTGTTGGGTCGCATTGACTGGCACCGGAATCTTGATGTCCTGATACAACTGCATGCTTTCGGGTTGTGGCAGGAACTGCTGAGGATGAGAATCCTCGGCATGCGTGGCGAAAAACGCAACGGTCAGACAAAAGGGTTTGTCGGTAGGCCGACTCTTCAAGAAATCCATCGCGTCGTTTTCATTCTTTTGCGTCACATGGATCTTTGAACCGTCGGGCTTGGTGATCCAGTGGGTCCCATAGTAGGAACGACTAAAGTCAAAGTGTTCGGCCGGAAGTCTCCCGTTGTGCCATTTACCAACGTGCCCAACGTAGTAGCCACTGTCACGCAGCAAGCCCGGATACGTTTCGGACCAATCGGTCTTCCATGGTTTAAACGACTGGTTGCCATGTCGCGACATCCACTGTCCCGTGAACAACGACGCACGGCTGATGCCACAAATCGAGGTGGTGACGCAGTTCTGAGTGAATCGCATCCCCTGGCTCGCGAGCTGATCAAGATTCGGCGTTTTCACAACCGGATTGCCAGCGACTCCTAACGTGTCATGCCGCCAATCATCGGCATAAAGAATTAGGACATTCATTGGAGCGGTACCGGAGCGGCCCTCATTCGCTTGTTCGCTCGCCTGTTCGTTCGCCCCATCCACTCGGTTGATGTCGGTCATTTGGAATGCGGCGAGGAACAGGCACACGATCAGGGCAAAGGTTTTCTCAGTCATTTGAAATACATGCGATAGAAGGAAAGTTCGAACTTAAATTTGACGAAGTCGGCTGTGATCGGGGGTTTGAGGGCTACGGAAGATGCACTTGCACTGCGTGCGGTGGGCGAGCTGCGATGGACCATAATCTAAGTTGCAGGATCCGGGTCTGTCGATCAATCCTTGTGCAGTCGATCGAGCTAGGTTCGAGTACGATCACTCAGTGTCTTCTGCAAGCGTTCGCAGGCGGTTTCTAGCACATGAATTCGCGCGGTGTATTTGTCGTTTGCCGGGACGATGGTCCAGGGGGCGTACGATGTGTTAGTGTGTTGGATCATGTCATTGACGGCTGATTCATACACGTCCCATTTTTCCCGATTGCGCCAATCCTCTTCCGTTAACTTCCACGCCTTGTGGGGTGTCGTTTTGCGTTCTTCGAATCGGCGCATCTGTTCCTGCTGGTCGATGTGCAACCAAAATTTGCAGATCATGATGCCGCTTTCGACCAACTCTTGCTCAAACTCGTTGATTTCGTTATAGGCTCTCTGCCACTCATCGGTTCGAGCAAACCCCTCGATACGCTCAACCAGCACTCGTCCATACCACGAACGGTCAAAAAACGTGATATTACCGGCGCTGGGTAAGTGACGCCAAAATCGCCACAGGTAGTGCTGCGAGTGCTCCTCTTCGGTTGGCGCTGCAATCGGAATCACTCGATAAGTCCTCGGATCAAGTGCTCGCAAGATCCGTCGTATCGCGCCTCCTTTGCCGGCGGCGTCCCAGCCTTCGAAGACCAGGATACTGGAAACCTTTTGTTGTTTGGCTTGTCGACATAGTCGATTGAGGTCACCCTGTGCCTGCTCTCGCCTCTGCCGGTATTCCTTCTTATTGAGGGACTGCTTTAAATCGACACCAGATAACCAATTGACAGGACTGGGACTGTAGTCCGTCGACACGGGGGGCGGCGAAACGTCATTCAAACGTTTCTTAATCGCGTCCAAAATATGTTGCCCGATCGCGATCGATCGGTATCGTTGATCGGCACCGTCGATGACCCGCCATGGTGCGAGCGGAGTATCGGTTGCGTCAATGATTTGATCACCTGCGACGACGAATCGGTTGTACATCGCCCAATGTGCCCAATCCGTGTGCGTCACACGCCAAGCGGTTAGAGGATTCGCTTCCAATCTTTCGAGCTGCTTTTTTTGCCGCCGTTTGTCCAGATGCATCCAAAATTTGAGGATCAACGCGCCGTCGGTTGCCAGCGTGCGTTCAAACCGACGAATTCGTTCGACATGCCTCGGGAACTCGGATTCAGAAACGGTTTGCGCGACCGATCCCAACAACACTTGTGAATACCAAGCACTCAAGAACAACCCGATCTGACCGCGAGGCGGTAGGTCGTGCCAGTAGCGGCGAAAGACCGGCCGCTCAACCTCCGCATCGGAACCGGACGACCTAGCGTAAGCTCGATTGATCAGCCATCGGGGATCCATCCATTCGTTCAGCGAGTTGACCATTTCGCTCTTGCCCGCTCCGTCCACGCCGGCAAACAGAACGATGACAGGGAAATCTGCTTTACGAAGAGAGTTCTGCACCTCTAACAATTCCGCGCGCAGAGCCGGTAGCCGATCCTCGAACTCGCGTTTCTTGAGTTTCTCGGAATGCACAAAGTTTACCAGTCTCACAAGTCCTACCTTTTTTCTTCCAGGCGAGCGATTTCACCTAAGTATAGCGTTGTGATCCGGCAATCGAGTAGCGATGCACTTCTCGCCCCCACTGCGAAACACGAGCGACCGAATTCCCGTTTTTTTGTCTGCGCCAGAATTCCGCGGTGGGGTATCCTCTGGCTAGCGCTCTTCCGGCACTGCTGCGTGATCCCTCGCGAGTGATCCCCCCAACATAAGTACTCGCAGTTCCAAGCGTCTCATCCAGCAGCAAAGTGCATGGACCGAGACCGCTGCACGCCAACAATGAAGAGCCAAAGAAATTCAGGGGCGCGGATTCAAAATGCTGCTCAAACTTATAATGCTGCTCGATCCGATGGCACTTCGATGCAGTTGGTCGATCGCAGGCGTTTGAATATTTGTGCCGCCGTACAGCGAAAAAGCGAAGGGGCGACGTCACCCGCTTGACCAGGTCAGGCGTTGGCGGCATGAACCCGGGGGAAGGAAAAATTCACCGGACTTCAATCTGGATCGCGCCGCGGACTTCCTTTTCCAAGAGCCAACGTTCGCCGACTTGTTTCGCCGCGACTTGTTCATCGTCAACGTAAACCCCAGTGGTGCCGTTGGCCGCGGGTAGATCGACCTTGGCCGTCATCCCCTCAGGCAGACTGAGCGACATCGTGAACGTTTCCTCGTTTTGCCAATCGAGTTGAATCGGTCCTCGCGACGTGGGGACCTTGCCGCCAGCGTGTTTGAGATCGGCTGGGTGAGGGCGAATGATTGCGGTCGTCCAGCCTGAGGCTGCGGGCTGCACTCCCAACACGTATCGCGGCAACAGATTCGCCGGAGCCGCGCCCCAGGCGTGGTTCCAATCCTGGTTGGGTTTGTATTTCAGGTCCCAGGCTTCCCACGAGATCGTCGTTCCGCTGTTGACCATATGCTTCCAACTGCGATCTCCATCGGCGGTCATCAACGCAATCGCCTTTTCATCGCTACCACTACTGAACAGTGCGTCCATGAAATACTGTGCCGCGTAGGGGCTGCACTGCATGTCTTGTTTTTCGAGCCACGCGATAACCCCCGCAAGTTTGTCCTCGGGCACCAAACCAAACGCTAACGGAAAGAAGTTGGCGTGGATGCTGCTGTGATCCGTGCCGACACCATCGCGATAGATTCCCGCAGCTTCGTCAAATAACGTTTTTTGGAACGATGCTCGGGCCAGCTCGACTCGATCTTCAAAAGCCTTCGCATCATCGTGCTTTCCAATGGCACGCGCCATTTCGGCCATCTGCTGCATCGCTTCGATGTGAAATGCATTAACAACGGTGTTAATTTCCGTGAACACATAGCCATCGCGTTCCTTTTGCGGCCAATCGACGATGTCATGCCGTTTTTGATCCATTTCTTCACTGCGAACCAAACCGTCGTCACCACTTCGATGCATCAACGTTTTCGCCTTCAGCGATTCGTAGCGATGTTTCAACCACTCATCATCGCCCGAATACATCCACTCGGCGTGAGCCATGAACACCATATGTGGCGCCCACTCACTTGGCCAAGTTCCATTTTCAATCAACCAATCAAACGATCTCGCCGCCATCTCGACGTCGTCGTCGGTGGTGTAATGACTCAATTGATTCAGATACGCGTCGGCTTCGTACGGAATCCGCTCGCGGTCACCATCCACGTAGACACCGGCGAACGTCGTCGCCTTGATGCTGTATTTGCACAGTTCCCAGATCTTGTTAAGCATTTCGTCAGAACACTCAAACGAGCTTGCGTCGTCATTCCAGCCAGAAGCGAACGCGGCGCGGCGGACGATGTATTCCGGCTTGAACTCGCCAGCCCAATTTTCGATTTCGACCCAGCGAAATGGCATCACGGGCAACCAAGACTTGGGTGTCAATACCGCAGGCGGATGAGCCCCAGTCGCACCGGCTTGTTCCGTGTTTCGCACGTCGACCGGGGTCGGCACGATCCACGTTCCGATCTCGCCGCTGCCGTTGCGAAATCGGCTCACTCCGTAGCGAACCGTCCCAGGTGGTTCGCGATCGATCCGGCCATCCTTCAACTTCTCGCCAAAGTGAACTTTGCCCTCACCACGTCCCTCTTGAGGAACCCGCATGGCAATGTTTCCGAATGCGACTTTGCCAAAATCAACGAGTGTAATTGTGTCGCTAATTTTCTTGACCGATACAGGTGCCTGATCGGTCAGCGAAACCGAGTCCTCCGCAGGAATCTCTGGCAACTCTTTGATGAACAGATTTCGGAAGCGGTAGGTTTGCCCATCTTCGCCGTGATGCTGGATGCCGATGTACCCCGACGCATCGGTTGCATCGCGGAACGTGACCGTCGGCACACCGTTCAGTTCAATCGTGATACGGTCTTCAATGCAGGTGATCACAAACCGGTTCCAGCCGTCGCGATTTAGCGCACCTGCGATCGTTGGATCAGCAAAAGCCGCCTTTGATTCCTCTTCGTGCTCGAGGAATTGATCCCGTGATCGCCCCTTCGTGCTCGGCCAAATCCAACCGCGACGCGACTCGTCATACAACCCGCCAGACCACCGCCGATCCGAACCATCACACTCGGCTTGATAGCCATACACTTTCTTTTTCGCGTCCTTGTCGACGTGACAACGAAACATCACTCCCGAGTTGGCGTCGCCTTCGGGCAGGTGGATTTCAACGCTGACGCGAAAGTCCGAGTACTTCTTTTCGGTGACCAAGAAGAATTTTTCATCGGCCATCAGATGGATTTCACCATCAACGACTTTAGCTTCACCGTGCGGATACGGATTCCACCATCCAGAAAGGTCTTTTCCGTTGAACAGCGGCGTGTACCCGCGGCTAAGCATCGCTTCAAAACCGGCGGAACCGTCTTGTTCAATCGCTGGTTTGGAGATTGAAACCGAAGCTGATTCCTCTGCACCGCAATTCGCAATAAACAAAAACAGCATCAACATAAACGCTGCGTTCAAACCGGGAAACAATGGGGGCGTCATGATGCAGACCTAGCTGTGAGTATTTTGAAGATACAATTTAACTAATAAGCGTGAATGGACATTTTAATCGCCCGGCTTGATATTTCCCAATGCCGCAGTTCGCTCAGCCCGCTGCTGACTATAGGCTGAAAAGAGGATGGCCTCCTGTTCGAGACCAAGTTTACAAGTACCGCGCGTTCACGCGACAGCACGGAAGAGTCACCCGTGCAAGCCCAGTAGCTTGTACGGCCCAGTAGCTTGTACGGCCCAGCGACGGAAGTCCGTAGGTGGATCTCCGCCACCCCCAAATCAAGGCCAAATGAAGCACTAGGTGTGGGTATTCTTCTTCGAATTGGGAATCAGGAAGCCAAGGTGATGGGCTGCGTGCAGCCACATAAATTGTCGCCAGTCATCCGCTTTTAGATTGTCAAGAAAGGGGTAATCGTCAAACGAGCCATCGTACTGCTCGGCTTGGCCGATGACTTCGATACATTGATCGATGATCGCGTCGTCGTCCGCACCGAGTTGCGTTTTGGGTTTCAAACGTTTGATCGTGGGTCCACTGGACATCTTTCGCGTTCTCAGAATTCGCCTGAAAATCCATTTGATAACCGTCGCTCGCAAGATCCACGGCAGACGAAAACCAAATCCTTCTATCCCACCCCTCATCGTGCAAGTCAGATGTTCACAGATTTGGGTCAAGTTCCAATTCTTGGTCCTTGAGTACCCTTGGCGTCGCAGTCGCTCGATCTCCGCTGCGACTTCATCGCCGGTGTGAAAGTCCAACTCGCGTTTCGGTAACGATGTCATAGGGTCCCCAACACGATGCTGCAGAAATGATCTGACGAGCTATCGATGATGATAACGATCCCCCCAAACCGTCAACACGAAGTGATCTGGCACCGCTTGACTTTTCGATTGGGCGCTAATCCTCGGTTAATTCGAGAATCATTGGCAACCAACGCCACGGTCAATTTAGCCGCCAGATCGCGAAGTTCAGCACACTGGCGAAACTAACCCACAGCAAGTACGGGACCATCAACCCGCCTGCAAGCTTCGACCGCCGAAAGAACGCGATGGTTGTTGCCGCGATAGCCAGCCACAGAATCACGATCTCTACGAACGCCCAGCCTGGTTGGTGAAAGCGAAAGAAGACCCACGACCATGCTATGTTCAGTGCAAGCTGCACAGCGAACAAAGTCAGTGGAGTCTTGGCAGCCTTCAGTCCCGCGGGCTTCCATACCAACCACGCAGCGACCGCCATCATCACGTACAGTGTCGTCCAGACGGGACCGAAGACGTATGCCGAAGGATTCCACGACGGCTTTTCAATGGTCTTGTACCATCCATCGATTTCAGAAGTCGTCGCAATCGCTCCAACCCCGGCCGCCCCCAGGCAGACGGCGATAAAGGCAATCAGCATGATCCAGACCGCCCACTTACTTGGAGACGAGTCTCGTCGTTGAGGAATCGACGCATCATCCGTCATTGCAAAACCTCCTGCCTTTCTCGGTGAAAATGGTGCACTGAGGTTCCCAAAGCGAAATCGTCCGCCCATCCGCCTCGTCCTAAACCGCCAGCTTCATCATTAGTCAGCAGGTCGATTGTATCGCAGTGTCCAGTATCGTTGCGAACGCCGATCCCTCGCTGGATTGCAAACGGAGTGATTCGCAGCACTGTGATTGTTCTAAGCTAAAGCAAATCGTCGATCTTTCATCGGATGCGAACCGATCACCACAAAGCGGATGTAACTGTCCTGCTGCTCTTATTCGCATTTGTTCGCGTGATTCGCGGGCCAATTGGCTCCAACTTCGGCGGGAACTCAAACGTCGGCGCCGAGTTCCGAGACGAGCTGTTTTAGCTGCAACGCGTTGAAGGTTGCGTGACCCTCCGCCGTGTTGTCGAAGATGCACCAGACTTCGTCCGCCGAACAATCGTGAATTCGGTTTTGCAGGTCTTTGAGGTACTCGTCCGAATAATTCGAATAGTAAATCTTGGGGTGACCGTGAAGCCGGTAGTAGACGATGCGAGTGTCACCCGCCGGTTCAAGCGCCGACAACCCACAGGGGTGAGGATCGACCGCCACGCGACTGATGTGATACTCACTAAGCAACTCGTTTGGTTTCGGCGTGAACCAGCTCGGATGTCGTGGTTCCAGTGCAACGGGACCTTGGCAAGACTCACGAACGACTGAAAGGAATTGACTTGCGACTTGTTGATCAAAGGCCAGCGACGGAGGCAATTGAAACAAGACGACTCGCAATTTTTCACCAAGCTGACTGACTTCGCTCCAAAACGACTCCCACAAATCGCGGATGTCTTTCAAACGCCGATGATGCGTGATCTGGCGTGGTGCTTTGACGCTAAAACGAAACGTCTCACCCGTATTTTCACTCCATTTCGCCCATGTCTGAGGACGATGCGAGCGATAGAACGACGAGTTCACTTCGACGGCATTCAAAACGTTGCTGTAACGCTGCAAATGTGTCCCGGTTCCGGGAAAGTGGAGTTTGTGCTCGGCTCGCAAGCTCCATCCTGCAGTGCCTAAACGTACTTTCGAAGCGACCATTTCGTCTAACACCCGAACGTCCACGGAAGATTGTATGCATCGTAGGAACGCGTGCACATTTTGGGCCGCTTAGACACTGTTCGGAAATAACTTCGTCAATCGCGTTTTGTTACAAATCACGCCAGTGAACTGATTCCTCGGTAGTGGACGAGGCTACGAGTCCCGTCGTGCCACTGAGTTATTTCCGAACGTTTGCTTAGCGAATCGACTCCTCGGGTAAGCCGGACTTGATGCCTTCGTCGATCGGCATGATGTCGGGTTTTCCTCTCCGATGAACAGCGTTAGCATCGTGTCGTCGATGGTCGGGTAATTGCGATTCGAATCGAACAGCAATGTAGCCGATTAAAAATCCACCGCGGCAGCGCAATTATCGCTGCCATGCGGTGAACCCAATGCCTGCCTTTCCGAATCCACCCGTCTTTCTAGATTTGACCGCACCTTGATGAAGCACCTTACGATTCCGGCCTTCGTGGCGAGCGTGTTACTTTACCTTCCCTGCACTAATGCGGCGGAACCGCTGTCGCGTCCGAACGACACCATTCCGGTCTCGCCCGATCCATCGTCGGACCCCACCATCGCGAAGGAAATCGCGTCGGTTCTAGATCCGCTTGTGGAACAGTTTGCAAATAACCGCGATGCCGTCGGGACGGCCGTTGCCGTTTCACGAAACGGCAAACTGATCTACGCCCGAGCGATTGGATATCGCGATTTATCCACAGCAGATCTGGCGGAGCCAACAACGCTGTTCAGTATCGCCAGCGTGTCCAAACCCATTACTGCAATTGCGGTCGTGAAGCTTGTCCAGGACCGGAAGCTTGGGCTCGATGATCGTTTCATTGACGTTTTAGAGCTAGATCCGTCTGCGAACGGAAACGAAGAGTTTGATGCTCGAATTCGAGCGGTGACCATCCGGCATCTTCTGAACCATACGGGCGGATGGGATCGAAACGCTTCCTATGATCCACTTGGAACAAGCAACCGAGTGCGTGTTTGTGAGCATCTAAACATCGCCCACGAACAGTTGCACCCGAATCACATTGTTCAATACATGCTCACAAAGCCGCTGGACTTTGACGCTGGCACAAAGCATGCCTACTCAAACTTTGGCTACTGCATCTTGGGCCGAGTGATCGAGAAAGTGACAGGCAAAACCTACGAAGATTACGTGACAAACGAGGTATTGAGGCCACTGGGTATTCAACAAATGAGACTTCGCGCGGACGAACCGTATGACAACGAGGCAACGGCATACACCCATACAAAGGAGAATGGAGAGCCGATCCGCGGTAGCTTTGTTGAGTGTGATCATCGATCATGGCCAAACAAGGTTGTCGAGTCGCACGGCGGCTGGCTCGCTTCTGCAGTTGACCTTTCTCGGTTGCTAGCCGCATTCGACTCGCCGACACGCATGCGAATCTTATCCCCCAATGCGATCAAGGCGATGTTTTCACCACCCACAGGCTTACCGCTTGTTCGAGACGATGGATCACCGAAACCGAATTTCTACGGATTTGGATGGGATATCTGGCCCGCACAAAACGGCTTTACCGCGGCGCATGGTGGTGGCGCGTGCGGCATGTCCGCGTACATTTCGCGTAGCTCCAGCGGATTCAATTGGGTCGTGCTGACAAGCACAGATGCTGGATTTCCCACGAACACGACATCGACTGCATTGATTCGCGACGGTGACCAGGCGCTCGCAAAAGTGCGTATTAATTCACGTTTTGATTTGTTTCGCATCCGCTACAAGGCCGACACCCAATAGATCTAAGCACTTAGGCAGGAATCATTGAGTGAAATCCCGTTAGCCGTTTGGGCGAGCCCTGTGAAGCCTTTACTCGTAGCGACCTTCGCCAGAAGGTGTTGATTCGCATTTGCGCGGCAACCACCCACGCGCTGGCGAGCCTAGCTACAAGACGCAATTGCCGTAATTTGCCGCCTCTAAATGCTTCACAGCGTCGCGTTTCAACACAGAGACACGGAGAGTTGTTAGACCGGAATACTCTTGATCCACCCCTGTTTTCCCATCTTTTAACCTCCCATCTTTTAACCCCGCACATCCCTGGCCATCGTCTGCCGCTGCGATCCAGCTAATTGTTTCGCAGTGCGACTGGCATTTCACCCAAGAGCCCTGTAGACAACTCAGTGATGCAATTGTCGGTGTCGCAACACCGACGCTCTTACAAGCAACACCCCGAGTTTAGCGAATCGACTCTTCGGGCAACCCCGACTGGATGCCTTCGTCAATCGGCATGCTGTCGGGCTTGCCATCGCCGCTGGCGGCGATCAAACGATCCAGCTCTGCACGAAGCCTTTTGACCGTCCCCGCATATTCTGCGACGTTGATCAGATTCGTGTCTTCTTCGGGGTCGACCGATAAATCGTACAGTTCCGCCATGTGACGATCAGGCGATCCGTCACCATGCGGGTAGCGAATGTATTTCCAGCGGTCGGTTCGCAGCGCCCGAACATTCGGTGTGTAAGGAAACTGGCTTTCATAGTTGTATTCATAATACAAACTGGTTCGCCAATCCGACGTGTCGCCTTGTGCCAAACGTTTCCAGCTTGCCCCGTGCACCTTTTCCAGCGGCTCGGCGTGGCAGATATCCAAAATCGTGGGTGCAAAATCAATCGTCGCGGTTAACTGCGGAATCACGCGAGACTGTTGGGTTAGCCCCGGATAACGGACCACCAGCGGAATCCGAATCGAAGGTTCATGCCCGGTCCGTTTGTCGACCATCCCATGTTCGCCCTCCAACAACCCGTTGTCCGAGGTAAAGATCACCAGCGTGTTATCGAGCTCGCCACGCTCTTCGAGAAACTGATACAAACGCCCGACGCTGTCGTCGACCGACAACAGCGTTCCCCAATAAGCACGGACCATGCGAGCAAAGTCCTTTACTGCCTCGGGACTTTTGTCGGGAAACTGTTTTCGCCAATCGAACAGCGGTCCATAGATTCCATGCCAAGTATCAAGTCGCTTTTGAAACCACGCTGGCTTGTCACTCAAATTGAATGCACTTTTGGGATACTGCACATCCACATCGTCAAACGTCTTTTGATACTTCTCTTCAGGAAAGTAGAAGCTGTGCGGTGCCTTGTGGCCCACCATCATCAACCAAGGTTTGTCCGAGTCGCGGTCCCCGATCCAGTCCATTGCCATATCGGTCACCACCTTGGTGTAGTAGCCCTTGACGACGCGGCGGTCGTTGCCGTTGAAATTGAACTCGGTGTCAAAGTAACTACCTTGACCTTTATGCGTCACGAAATGATCAAACCCGGGCCGCGGCATGTCATTCCCTTCGCCCATATGCCATTTACCGACGTAGGCAGTCTCGTAGCCTGTGTCCTGCAAACGCAGCGGAAAGCTGGTCATGTCCGCCGGGTATTCGGTGAAGTTGTTCGTAACACCATGGGTGTGAGCGTAAAGCCCACTCAGGATCGAAGCACGACTGGGCGAACAGAGGCTGGTGGTGCAAAAGTGGTTTTTGAACAGCAATCCTTCGTCGGCCAAGCGATCGATATTTGGCGTCTTTAAATGAGGGTGCCCCATACAGCTGAGCGCGTCGTAGCGTTGATCATCGGTCAAGATGAACAGCACGTTGGGACGTTTGGGTTCCGCCGCGTCTTTTGCATCGCTGCGGACGGCGGTCAGTAGAGTCAGTGCAATAACGGGAACGGCGACGAGAATACGAAGCAAGGTCACGATAAGCTTTCGCTGAAAAGGGGAATCAGGGGAGTGTTTTGGGGAGGTGTCTATTGTAGTCGCACAAGGTGGATGCATCATCCGGGCGAAATTACCCGGACCAAAACTTGAGTTCGCGAGGCAATGGAATAGTTGCTTGAGCGTCGTGTTGTCTTCGATGTGCCGGGATGTTTCGGGGTGGGATCTTTAGCAAGATCCACTACGGAGAGGCGACATAAATGCTGTTTTGCACCGTAATTTTCCGCACAGGGATCTTTAGCAAGATCCACTACGGGAGGGGGGAGGGCGAATTTGACGCGGATATGGCGGCGAAGCGAAAACCGATTTTGGGGTCTGCTGCTTGTCTTTTCGTCCTGCGTTTTAGGCGATAATGTCCTTCACCACTTTTCCGTGCACGTCGGTCAAACGGTAGTCACGCCCGCTGTAGCGGTACGTCAACCGCTCGTGGTCCAGCCCCATCAAGTGCAAGACCGTCGCATGCAAGTCGTGGACGTGCACACGATCTTCGACGGCGGTCAGCCCAAATTCATCAGTCGATCCGTAACTGATTCCACCTTTCACGCCGCCGCCTGCCATCCAAGTGGTGAATCCGTAGTGATCATGGTCGCGGCCCTTTTGGCCTTCGGAGGTCGGGGCGCGGCCAAATTCGCCTCCCCAAATCAGCAAGGTCTCTTCAAACAGCCCACGCTGTTTCAAATCCTTGATCAGCGCTGCGATCCCTTGATCACATGCCACCGCCAATTTTCGATGGCCGTCGACGATGTTGTTGTGCCCGGTATCCCAAGCAATATCGTAACCATCGATCGAATGAGAGAGCTGAACGGTACGGACGCCACGTTCGATCAACCGCCGCGCCAACAGGCAACCTTTTGCATATTCGCTGTCGCCGTACATTTCCAGCGTTTGTTTCGATTCCTGGCTTGTATCAAACGCATCCGGAACGGCGAACTGCATGCGAAACGCCATCTCCATCGTCTGGATACTCGCTTCGAGTTGCTGGTCTTGTCGTTGACGCTCCAGATCGATCTGGTTTAGCCGTGTCAGCAAATCGGCCTGCTGACGCTGGCCCGCCTTGGGCAACCAACCGTTTTTCAGGTCGTCCAAAATGTGATCGGGCTGCATTTCGTGAATGTTGACATAGGTACCGGTGTAGGCGCCTGGCAAAAACGCATTGCCCCAATTCGCCAGCTTGTTGCGTGGTTGAGCCCGTGGACTCATCGCGACAAATCCCGGCAAGTCTTGGTTCTCGGTTCCCAATCCATAGACCAACCATGACCCCATGCTGGGACGACTCGGTTGCAGATGACCGGCGTTCATCATCATCATCGCGCCGGCATGCTCGGGAATGTCGGTGTGCATCGAATGGATGAAACAAATATCGTCAACACACTGGGCAACGTGCGGAAAAATCTCGCTGACATGCTTGCCGCATTGACCGTACTGTTTGAACGAGTACGGCGACGGCATCAGCCCCATCTTGGTATTCCGCAGCGATTTACGATCGACCATTGCCGGCCGCTGGCCCGCGAACTTCGCTAGCTGTGGTTTGTAGTCAAACGTGTCCACCTGAGACGGACCGCCGGGCATGAACAATTGAATCACATGCTTGGCCTTAGGGGCAAAGTGCGGCAATTTCGGTGATAGCGGCGAAGCGGATACGGCCGATCCCGCTGCTGCTTCCGCCTGCGCAACCACGCTCGCCAACGCCATCGAGCCAAACCCCGCGCCCATTTTGCGAAGCGCGCCGCGGCGGCTCAGCACGGGCATCGGATCATAGTGAAACATCTTCAATTACCTCACAAACATAAATTCATTGGAACTCAGCAGGACTTGAGCGTAGCGATCCCATCGCGAAAGCGGATTCGCATCCTCGGGACTGGAAAGAAACTGAAGCCCGAGTTGCAATTCCATCGGCTCGGGACTGCGGCAGTACAACAAATCATAAGCGTGCTCGATCCGTGCCACGTCGGATTCATTTTCAGTCGCCAGCAACGACACCAGCGACTTCGCTCGCTCGACCATGAAGCGACTATTCATCAAAAACAGATACTGTTGTGGCACAATGCTGCTGGGTCGCTGGGCCACCGTCGCCCGCATCAGCGGAAAATCAAATCGACGCAGGAAACGATCCGACTCAAAGACATCACCGTTGCGGCTGACTTTGGCGTACAGTGTTCGGCGTTTATTCTGAGTGACATCCGCGATCGAGGGACCGCCCAGCGACGTATCGAGTTCACCGGTCACCGCCAATAGCGAATCACGCCACGCTTCGACATCCATTCGCCTAGGACTCATTCGCCACAACAGCCGGTTGTCGCCGTCGGCCTTAAATGCTTGCTCGTCAAACGTGCTGCTAAGCTGGTAGCTGGCCGAAGTCATGATTTGGCGATGCAGCGATTTGAGTGACCAACCGCCCGAGATAAACTCGCTAGCCATGCAATCGAGTAACTCAGGATGCGTCGGAGGTTCACCGAGCGTGCCAAAGTTACTGGGTGTGCGAACCAGCCCAGCGCCGAAGTGATGCATCCACACGCGATTGACAAAAACGCGAACCGTCAGAGGGTTTTCGGGATCAACGATCGCAGCGGCAAGCTCCGCACGTCCGCTGCCGTTTGTGAATCGATCCGATTCTTCGCCCGACAACAGCCGCAAAAAACGACGCGGTGCGACGTCACCGGTGCGGCGAAGATTGCCTCGCAATGCGACTTTCATATCGCCGTCACCCGTGTCGTGTAACGTATGCGCGATTTCGTAGCCGGGGGGAGCGTTCTGTTTTAATTCCGCTAATTTCGCCTGCCATTCGTCCAACTGCGATTGTTCCTCGGCGGTTGCATCACGTTTATCATCTTTGATTTTTTTATTGAGCTGATTGAGCTGTTTTTGCAGTTCGTTGACTTTGCGTTGGTGATCGTCAAAACGCTTGACCACATCGTCCGCCGCGAGCGGCATGTCCCGCACCGCCGTGTTATTGAAAACCCCGGCGAGCGAATAGTAATCCTGTTGAGGGATCGGATCAAATTTGTGGTCATGACAACGGGCACACGCTCCGGTGATCCCCAGCAATCCTCGCGTGAGCGTATCGATGCGGTCGTCCAGCGTTTCGCCTTTGGCCTGAGCAACGCTGTCGGGATCGCCACCGTCGGATCGATAGGTTGGCCCGAGTGCGAAGAACCCCGTCGCGATTGCTTCGGAATACTCGCCGTTTTGATCGCCGGCGATTTGCAAACGAATGAATTCATTGATTGGCATATCTTGATTGAGGGCATCGACAACCCAATCGCGATAACGCCATGCAGCGTCGAGCGGTTTGTTATCCAGAAAACCACCCTGTCCGTCACTGTAACGAGCGACGTCCAACCAATGACGGCTCCAACGTTGGCCGTACATCGGCGAAGCGAGCAGTTCATCGACCAGCGACTCGACCGCATTTTGCCGATTCACCGTCGCCGACTCAACAAACGTCTGCACTTGTGCCGGCGTGGGCGGTACGCCAATCAGATCGATGTAAATGCGACGGACTAGAATTTCGGGTTCCGCGGTCGCCACTGCTTCAAGTCCTGCTGCGATCCGACGTGCGACAATAAAATTGTCAATCGGATTGACCACGAAGTTTGGGTCCACCATAGGGATTTCCGGCCGCTGCACGGGCTGCCACGCCCAATGGCTCTGTCGAGCGGACGCCCAATCAAACGAGGACCAATCGGTACCGGTTGCGATCGGGACTCCCGGCGATGAAGTGACCTGAGGCCAAGGAGCTCCCATTTCAACCCATTTTGTCAACGCATCAATTTGCCGCTGATCCAATTTACGATCCGGCGGCATCTCGCTCGCTTCGTAGTTAACCGATTGGATCAGCAAACTTTCCGACGGCTTGCCCGGCACCACTGCGGCACCTGATTCGCCGCCTCGCAAAACACCTTCTCGTGAATCGACGTACAACCCGGCCTCGGGCTCAGGTGCATCGGTGCTGTGACAATCGAAACAGTGCTGGACCAATAGCGGTCTGATCTGCGTTTCGAAAAACTCGATCTGTTCGGGTGCAAACGATGGAGGACCGTCGACAATCTCGGCCGCATCGAGCGAGACAACAAGCGACAGCCCGCTGAACAGCAAGCCATGCAATAGCGCAAGAATCGACGGTAAAAAACGCATCAGGCAGGTTCAAAGGTGGGAAAGGGAGAGCGAGCGAGGGTGGGACCGAGGCGGCGAAGCGACCCGGCGTGCTTTTTTGCTTGCAGAGGGTCGTTGTCCGCCAAAGGCCTGTCCCTCATCATAACCGAGCGACACGAGGCCGGCGTGGATTTTCGCAGCATCAACAGAATTGTTGCAAACTTGCCAATTCTTCGCAACGTTTTGCCGACCGTGCACGCTAATTCGATTACGTTGGATCCCAAAATACTCCATAGACTGCACAAAGGCGAGCTAACCCATGTTCCATCGTTTCCATTTCGTCCTCGCGGTGCTCTCATGCAGTGGTGCGGCCACGGTGGGATTGGCCCAAGACAATAGCGACGGTGATCACATGGTCGTTCTAACTGACACCGAAACGAATACGCGAACCGAGAGTTTGCGAATCACTGCGAAAGACTTCGCCGACGTGTCGCCGCAAAACCAACCGGCATGGTTCGTGGAAAAAACGACACTGCACGGCGGCAAACAAGAGGGCTGCGAACTGGTCACGATCGATAACGGTGTGCTGGAAATCGTCGTGGTTCCCACGCGAGGCATGAGCGTGTTGCGTGTCACGAAAAAAGCGAACTCGAATGAACGTGATTCCGCAGCGGTGAGGTTTGGTTGGGACTCGCCCGTCAAAGAAGTAGTTCATCCGCAATACATCAATCTCGAAAGCCGAGGCGGCCTTGGATGGCTCGAAGGATTCAACGAATGGATGGTCCGCTGCGGATTGGAATACGCGGGACATCCCGGCAAGGACGCATTCACCAACAACGTGGGCGACAAGGTCGAGATGGATCTAACGCTGCACGGCAAGATCGGAAACATTCCCGCGTCGAAGGTCACCGTTACGGTCGATCGCGAAGCTCCTCATCGCATCCGGCTGCAAGGCATCGTGAACGAGCGAATGTTTTACGGCCCGAAACTCGAGTTGATCACCGAAATTTCGGTGGTTCCAGGCGAACCGACTTTGCGGATCACCGACACGTTGGTCAATCACGGTGCCGACGAGCAAGAATTCCAGCTGATCAATCACACCAATTTCGGCGCGCCGCTGTTAGAGAAAAACGCTCGCACTGTCGTTGCAGCGGAGAAGATCGAACCGATGAACGAGAACGCCGCAAAATCAATCGATCACTTTGCAAACTACCAGGCTCCGACCAAAGGATTCATCGAAGAAGTCTATTTGGTGTACCCGATCGCGGATGCGAGCGGACGCACCCAAGCGATGCTGGTCAATGACGCCGGCGACCAAGCAGCCTCGGTCGCATGGAATACGTCACAGTTGCCTTATTTGACGATTTGGAAGAACACCGCAGCCGAAGCGGATGGTTACGTGACCGGAATCGAACCGGGCACCGGTTTCCCATTCAATCGCAACATCGAACGTCATTTCGGCCGCGTGCCCAAACTGGCACCCGGCCAATCACGCAGTTTTGAACTGGAGTACGGTTTCCACAGCGGCTCCGAAGCGGTGAGCAAGATGGAAGCCGAAATCCGAAATTTGCAGACGGCTCCGGTGGTGCTGGAAGAGAAATCGCCCACGCTGCCGTCGCCGTAGCGGCAATCCGCTGGAACGCCGAGAGAGACCACCAAGCAAGTCATTGGCGCGTAACTTGCTTCGCTGGGGACGCCACTCGAAGCTCTTATCTCAATCGGCACCGGATCCTGCTATGCCCGATCGCATTGAAGTCAAACGCCGCGAATTTCTCAAGAATGTTGGAGTGGCGTCGGCTACTTCGGTGGTCCTCAGCGAAGCGAACGCGGCGGTGGCCGCTGAGACGCCAACCGATGTCGATGTGACCGCCAATCGACCAACTGTCACCATTCAGTTCAAACTGAACGGTAAATCCAAAAAAGTTACGATCGACGCTCGCACCACGCTGGTGGACCTGCTTCGCGACGATCTGCAGCACTTCGGAACGAAGAAGGGCTGCGATCATGGAGCTTGTGGGGCGTGCACGGTTCACATCAATGGCCGTCGCGTGCTGTCCTGTTTGACCTTGGCTGCCACGGTCGACCAAACCGAGATCAAAACGATCGAAGGAGTGGCCAGCGGCGAAAATCTGCATCCAATGCAACAAGCTTTCTTGCGCTGCGATGCCTATCAGTGCGGTTATTGCACGCCGGGCCAAATCATGTCGGGCATCGCTTGTGTCGACGAAGGCCATGCGGCTGGATCGAGCGAGGAGACCCGCGAATGGATGAGCGGAAATCTGTGCCGCTGCAGTGCCTATCCCAACATCCTGGCGGCCGTCCGCCAAGTCGCCGGAAGTGAACCGGAAAGCGATCCCGCCTCCGGCGTTGTCGTGATTTCCGATTCTTCCTCATCGGACTCTTCCACATCGAAGGAGCCGTCATGATTCCATTCCAGTTCGAGCGTCCTGCGTCCATTGCTGAAGCGGGACGACAACTGCAAGCCGAGGGAACGATGCTGCTCGGTGGCGGCACGACGTTGCTAGACTTGATGAAACTCAACGTGCTGACGCCTTCTCGGCTTAGCTTCGTCAAACCGCTGCTAGACAACAGCGTCTCGGTGCAGCAAGCGAAACTTGTTATCGGGGCCGGCTGTACGATGAGCCAGCTTGCCGACGACGAGGCTGTCAAAGACTCGCTCGCGGCAGTGCGTCAATCGCTGATTTTGGCGGCGTCGCCCCAAATCCGAAACATGGCCACGCTCGGCGGCAATCTATTGCAGCGAACACGCTGTACCTACTTTCGCCATCCCGACATGCCGCTCAATCCCGAGGGAGACGCGGAATTGAAATTTGACACGCCCGGGGTCGAGACCTCGATGATGGCGGTCCTCGGCAATAACGGCCGGCTTGTCGGCGTCTACCCCGGTGACTTTGCCGTCACCTTAGTCGCCTTCGCAGGCCAAGTGCGAGTAACGGGTCGCGAGGGCGACCGAGCGATCGATGCAAGGTCTTTCTACCGTCAGCCAAACAAGACGGAATTCCAATATTCAACTGCACTGGAGCGCGGCGAGGTGATTACCGCGATTGAACTGCCGATTTCAGCCACCTTGCGAAACAGCATCTACTTGAAAGTCCGTGAACGTAGCAGCTATGCGTTTGCGTTAGCCAGCGCGTCGGTCGGCATCGAGCTTGACGGCGATGGAAGCTCGGCAACGATCAAATCGGCCAATGTTGGTCTTGGAGGGCTGGGGTCGATTCCCTGGCATAGCCCCGAGGCGGAAAACGCGTTAATTGGTCAGCCAGCCACAGACAACACGTTCGAACAAGCGGCCGACGCCGCGCTCGCCAACGCGAACCCGCCACCGGGGACGCAGTACAAAGTCCGACTCGCTAAAAGGACGCTTGTTCGAGCCTTAAAAATCCTCCGCGACCACGGACCACTTAACGATCAAGAACTTTGGGCAATGCAACACGGACGAGGTGTGCAGTGACGAATTATACGAGCTTAGATTTACAGGGTCCGGTCGGAAAACCACTTGTCCGAGTCAGCGGCCGCGAGAAAGTCACAGGCACGGCCACGTTCACTGCCGAGTGGCCAATCGAAAACATGTTGCACGTCGTTGCGGTTCCGTCGACGATCCCGCACGGCACGGTTCGCGAGATTGACTCACGCGACGCAGAAAAGATGTCCGGAGTGCGGCTGATCATCACGCCCGAGAATGTGCCTAAGTTTACGCGGGTCCAATCCGGCTCGGAAACCAATTTTGCCACCACGGTGGCTTCTTCGCTGTTTCCCGCCGCCGAGAAAGAGGTGTTTCACGCAGGGCAATACATGGCCGCCGTCGTTGCTGAATCGTTCACCGCGGCGCGTGATGCGGCGCTACAAGTGAAATCAAAATACAAAACCAAACCGCACGTCACGGATATCGATCAAGCGCAAGCGGACGAACGTCCTGAAAAACTGATGGGGGCGCCAGCGGTGATCACTATCGGTGACGCGGAACAGGCATTGCAAGAAAGTGAGGTGATGGTTGACCACGAATATCCGTTGATTGGCAACCATCACAATCCAATCGAAATGCATGCTGCGATCGCGCACTGGACCACCCAAAACAACAAGCCGTTCTTGACCGTTTACGAAACTTCGCAAAGTTTGTCGGCGGCACAAACGAGTTACGCCAAAGTGTTTGGCATCGATCCAAAGCAAGTTCGCGTGATCTGCAAATACGTCGGCGGTGCGTTTGGATCCAAGGGCTTGATGTGGCCTCACGCGTTGCTCGCGTGTTTCGCAGCGAAACTGACGGACCAGCCCTGCAAGTGCGTCGTCACACGAAGTCAACTGTATGGCGGAACAGGTCATCGCACGCCAATCCGCCAGCGTGTTGCGATCGGAGCCAACAAGGATGGAAAAATTCACTCGATCATTCACGACGGCTATGCTTCCACGGCGATCAAAGACACGTACAGCGAAGCCTTCACGATGGTGACGCGGATGATGTATCACACGGACCATTTGCGTCTGGACCAGAAACAATGTCGTCTGCACTCGCAAATGCCGACATTCATGCGAGCGCCCGCAGAGACGCCTGGAATGTTTGCCCTGGAATCGGCCATCGACGAACTGGCCCAAGAACTGAATATCGATCCGATTGAACTGCGTCGCCGCAACGAACCCGAAAAGGATATCCACTCGGGCAAACCATTTAGCAGTCGCTTGCTGATGCAGTGTTTGGACGCGGGGGCGAAGCGTTTCGGATGGAACGATCGCGATCGTGCCCCTCGCAGCCAAAGCGAGGGCAACTGGTTGATCGGCCAAGGAGTCGCGGCGGCCACTTATCCTTTCTTTACCTTTCCAACCAAAGTTCGCGTGACCGTGCATGCGGACGGTCGTGTCAGAATTGACTGCTGCTCGCAAGAGATCGGAACGGGAACCCGGACCGCCCAAAGCCAGTTGCTTGCCGATATGTTGGACGTGCCTGCATCGCGAGTTTCGATGGAACTTGGCGATACCGTGTTACCCAAAGGCGGCATCTCGGGCGGCAGCGCGACCACGGCAAGCGTCGGTGGTGCGATTCGCGATGCGGTCGAAAAGCTGAAAAGTCGATTAATGGGACTCGCCCCATCGGATTCAGCGTTGTCCGGTGTCAAAGTCGACGAGGTTCGCTTTGCAAACGGAACTCTGGTCAGCCCAAAGGGATCAGTCGCAATCGAAGATTTGCTCTCTGACGCGATGAAGGAATCGGTCAGCGTGATGGGGGAACTGAAAGCGTCAAAGGATTCGTCGTTCTCGAAGCATTCGTTCGGGGCAACGTTTGTCGAAGTCGCTGTCGATGAAGAGCTTGGCTTGGTACGGATGCGGCGAATGCTGGGGTGTTACTCGTGCGGCACCATTTTGAATGCGAAAACGGGACGCAGCCAGTTTATCGGTGGGATGATCATGGGCATTGGTCATGCGCTGCAGGAAGCGACTCACTGGGACCATCGCTTGGGACGGATCACGAACGACAATCTGGCCGAGTACCATATCCCGGTCAACGCCGACATTCCCGAAATCGACATCATGTGGATTGATACTGCTGATTACGATGCCTCGCCGATCGGAGCGAAAGGCATTGGCGAAATCTCGATCACCGGTGTCGCCGCTGCGGTCGCGAACGCAGTGCACCACGCCACGGGCAAACGAATTCGCAGTCTTCCCATTACCCCCGAAAAGGTGATGGTTTGAATACTCGTCATCTCATTCAACTTGCCCGTGATGTGATCGAAGAAGGGAAATCGTGCGTTCTATGCACCGTGGTTCGACTTGACGGCAGCGGGTATGGACGTCCTGGTGCGAGACTGCTGTTGACGGAATCGGGCCAGCGATGTGGATATGTCAGCGGAGGATGCCTCGAGAAAGATCTCTGTCGACGCGTCTGGTCAGCGACCCAATCCGGGCCGCGATTGCTGGCGTTTGACACTCGTGGTAATTCGGTCACTGCGACGCGTTACAACACCGGATGCGAGGGTGTCGTGTACGTGTTGTGCCAACGCGTGACAGCGGATGACACCATCGCCATCGACGTGCTTGATTGTGTTGAAGAAGACGGATTGATCGCGAGGCTGTTGACGGTTTACCGCAGCAATAGTGCCGAGTACGACGTGGGTGACATGTGGGTCGAAATGGCGGACCAACGTTTTGTTTCACGCCCTGGATTGACGATCGATAGCGAATGCGAGCGAGAATGGCTCGGATCGCACCGCAACCGAGTACTGATGTATCGAGATCGCGACGGCAATGAAGTTGAAACCGCCGTCGAAATCCTGCGTCCACCTCGTGAATTGGTGGTGTTTGGCGCCGGCGACGACGCCATTCCGCTGGTCCGCGCCGCGGCCCAACTCGGTTGGCACGTTACCGTGATCGGCAAACGTGCGGAACTCGCCCACCGAGATCGCTTTGCAAACCTTGTCCCCGATGGCCGGATCGACGTGCGTTGCAATGACCCCGCAGAGGAGTGCGAGCGATTAAGCATTCATGTGCGAACGGATATCGTCGTAATGACTCACGATTTCGAAGGCGATGTGAAACTGTTGCCAAAACTGCTTGATTCTCAAAGTCGATACGTTGGTTTACTTGGCCCCAAACGTCGACTTGCGAGCTTGGTCCAACGGCTTTACGAACAAGGACGCGTACTCAGCGAAACCGAGATTGATCGCATCCGCAGCCCCATTGGTTTGGACATCGGTGCGGTTTCACCTGAAGAGATCTCGATCTCGATCGTGGCTGAATTGATCGCAATCGAAAGTGAACGTGACGGCGGCATTTTGCACCGTCGCAACCAGCCGCTGCACGAACCGGCTGAACTCGTGCGACTCACCGCAGTGACGTCGCCGTGAAGCGTGCGATCATTCTTGCCGCAGGCGGCTCAACACGCTTGGGCCACCCGAAACAGCTCATCCGCTGGGGTGATGGCAACTTGCTAACGCATGTGATCCAGACAATTGGCGCGGCCGGAGTTGAGCAAATCGACGTGGTTGTCGGTGCCCATAAAGAAGCCATCATCGCCAGTGTGAACACGGATGAATATCCGCTGGTTCGCTGGTTGCACAACGCAGATTGGCGTGACGGACAATCGACGAGCTTGCGATTGGCGATTCGCGAACTTCAGTCTCAATGGAACGAAGATGACGCGATTCTGATCGCGTTGTGCGACCAACCCGCGATTGAAACCGAACACTACGCCGCCTTGATCGACACCGTCATAAGCGGCGACTTCGCCAGTTCCGCCACGCAGTATCCCTCGGGGGCTGGCGTGCCTGTATGCTTTAGCGCCGCCATCTTGCGCTTGCTGGAACTTCACGGAGATCAAGGTGCCAAAAACTGGCTCCGCTCTCAGCCACGGGGCACGGTGCATCTGCTGCAGTGCCCCGAAGCGGCTTGCGACATCGATTCGCCGCAAGATGAAATCAAGTTGCGTCGGCGTTCTCTCCGTAGCGGTTGAGGCTAAAGATCCCTCGTGACGGACTTTTAATACGTTCCACGACGCTCGCTAGTGGATTCACATCCCAGGTCCGTTTTGTGAACCGTTGTCCATGTCGCGACCTGAAATCCCCCAATTTTCATGACGCTGTGAGTATGAACCAGACGCTATGAATCCGAGATGTCCCGTTGCTGCTAGGCTACTAAGAAGTTACCTTTTCTGCATGACCACTCCCCCTTAGCACGAATGCCGACGGCGAACCGCTGCAATGCAGTGCGAACATCGCCGTCCGATTGTCACCTTACTCGACAGTCACTCTCGAACGCTGTGCTTCTTCTTCCGTGTCCTTTCGCCTGATCGGACCTGCCTGCTTTACCGCTCGACCAGGAAGTGAGGGACGACGCCACAAGTGGCTCTCCACGAAACGCCTGTCATCTACGATCCAAGTTCCATTATGAGCACTCTGCCTACCCGCCCCGCCACCGCCGCCAAATCAGCTTCGTCGATTGCCGAAATTGAAACACAGCGTTTGCGGAGACGGACGTTTGCTATCATCTCGCACCCCGATGCGGGCAAAACGACGTTGACCGAAAAGCTACTGCTGTTTGGCAACTCGATCGAGATCGCCGGTGCAGTTCGAGGCCGGAAATCCGAGCGGACAGCAAAATCCGACTGGATGGAAATGGAGCAGGAGCGTGGTATCTCGGTGAGCTCGACCGCATTGACGTTCGAGTTTGCCGGAGCCCAGATCAATCTGCTGGACACCCCTGGTCACCATGACTTTAGCGAAGACACCTATCGCACGCTGATGGCCGCCGATGCCGCCGTGATGGTGATCGACTTGGCCAAGGGGATCGAGGCTCAGACGGAAAAACTGTTCCGCGTCTGTGCGCTGCGAAAGATTCCCGTGCTGACGTTCGTCAACAAAGTCGACCGTCGCGGCCGCTCGCCTCTGGAAATCATCGACGAGATTGAACGCAAATTTTCGATCGAACCGGTACCCCAGAATTGGCCGCTGGGCAGCGGCGAAGACTTCCGCGGCTTCATCGACCTGCATGACGATTCGGTTCACCTGTTTGATGAACATCGTGCCAATCGTCGCATCTCGTCAAAAGTGGTCTCCTGGTCGGATTTGGAAACGGTCGAACCGGCGATCAGCTCGGATCTTGTTGACGCCACCGGCGAAGAGGTGGAATTGGTGCGAATGGCCGGAGCCTCGCTGGAGCAGAGTCAATTTCTTAGTGGTGCGCAAACGCCGGTATTCTTTGGAAGTGCGTTGACCAATTTTGGGATCGAACACTTCTTGCATGGATTCCTCAAACTATGTCCACCGCCGGGATCTCGTAACGCGACCGAGCCTCCTTCGCCCAACTTCTCGGGATTCATTTTCAAGATCCAAGCGAACCTCGATCCTCGGCATCGCGACCGCGTAGCGTTTTTGCGAGTTTGCAGTGGCATGTTCGAACGCGACATGGAAGTGACGATCGCGAGATCGATGAAGAAGATTCGGCTGGCTCGCGCGTTTCGCATCTTTGGCCAAGATCGCCAAACAATCGACGAGGCTTACCCGGGGGACATCATTGGATTGGTTTGCCCCGGCGAATTTCGACTCGGCGACACGCTGTGCCAGAATGAGATTGTCCACCAAGAGGGATTGCCCCAGTTCTCACCCGAGTTCTTTGCCGTGCTGGATTGCACCGACACCGCCCGGCGGAAACAGTTCGACCGCGGGCTGAAACAGTTGATCGAAGAAGGGGCGATTCAAGTCTTTCATGACGCCCACACCAAACGTCGCGAAAATTTGTTGGCCGCCGTCGGTGAATTGCAGTTCGATGTCGTCCGCTATCGTCTGGAATCCGAGTACAACGCCCCCACGTCGCTGAGTTGGCGGCCGTACAAATTGGTCCGCTGGTTTAACGCCACGCCTGAGCAGAAAGCAAATATCCGACTCCCCTACTCTGGCAAACTCGCACTGGACCAATTTGGCCACGACGCTGTATTGCTTCAATCCGAATGGGATGTCAAAGCACTGCATCGTGCCAATCCCGATATTCAATTCCAGGAAATGCGTGTGGCAACGTCGCACTGATCCGTCCACTGATCCACCCACGACCGAACCGTCCATTGGGACGAACTGATCGATGACTTCGCGATCGCGACACCTGACACTCCGGTGATGCGGCAGCAAGTCGCACGAATTCGCCGCCGGTTGCTGATTTACTTTGCCTCGGCGGCGTGTAGAATCTCAAGCGTGAGGAGCGAGCCGAACTTTGGCACGCCGTAGAGGCTTTGAGCCCGCTTTGTTTTTCTTTCATTCCCCTCGATCGAACACGCTCAAACGGATCATCAGCGTCACGCTGTTGATTGTGTTGACGTGTGGAATGACGGGATTGCCCATCTCCGCTCCTCTCCCCGAGAAAACCGGGCGATTTCCTTGTGAAAGTTGCCCCTGCGGTTGCTCGACGGCCGAGTATTGTTGGGACAAATGCTGCTGCCACAGTGACGCCGAAAAATTGCAATGGGCGGCCAAAAACAACGTCCAACCTCCTGCATTTTTGATCGCTCGGACTCGCAAATCCCTTGATCTTTCGCTGGTGAAAAGCGAAACATCCCCATCCAAACCCGCGACCGCGTGCGGCTGTTGCTCAGGTGCATCGGCGAAATGTGCGGCGAAGCCCGCCACCGCGGCGGACCAGGATTCTAGCCCCGAATTGCCGCCGAAAACACGACTTGTTCGGCTCGAGGATGCTGCGAGCTGTCACGGCATCGATTTACTCTGGTCGATCTTTTCGAGTGCGGTGATCCCAAACCGTCCGCCAACGCTCGCCTGCTGCACTCCGCTGCTGCTGTTCCGCTTTGCGATCGACAATGAACAAGCGGTCGCCATCCCTCATTGCCCGGAACCGCCGGTGCCCTAGCGCCCGCGTCTCCCAGTGCCTAAATGCAAGTGCGGCTTTCCAGCCCCGCGTGCGTTAAAGGCCTCTTCCCCCCCGGTTCCGATTGCAATCTGGCTCGTTGCTGCGCGTCCGATCGTCCCGCTCTGCGTGGAATTTTCGGAGTACGCAGAAATCACCGCTGCCGCGCTAGTGTTTGAAGGCTCGCTCCTCACACCAGTGTGGTCTTCGCCGCTGGCGCGACAGCGACCTACGACGCCTGAATGCAAAACCCAAATGCAAATACCATCGCCCTTCCTTCGCGACAGCTACCTGCCGCGTGCTGGCTAGCGGTCCGCGCCCACCCGCACCACACCACAACGGACTTCCAAAATGCCCCCAATCCTCTCGCTTCCCCCCATACCCAAACCGGCTCGACGCGGATTCACCCTGGTCGAACTACTCGTTGTGATTGCCATCATTGGTGTCCTTGTTGGGCTGCTGTTGCCCGCCGTGCAATCAGCTCGTGAAGCCGCCCGGCGGATGCAGTGCAGCAACAACCTGAAACAAATCACGCTGGCGATGCACAACTACGAAAGCTCGCACCGCAAATTGCCAACCAATTACACGAACGGCACCAGCACGGCAGGCAACTTTTCGGTGTTCGCTCAGATGGCACCGTTTTATGAACAAGGCAACATGTTGGACATGATCCATTTCGATCGGCCGCTGCATGTCGGATGCTGTCCCGGCCAATTGGTCGCCCCGCACGATACCGCAGCGGCGACCGCGATCCCCACGCTGACGTGCCCGAGCGAAGCTAATGACCAAACGTTTTTCGTGACCTCGCTATCAGGAAATGGCCCCACCCAGGCCTATGCCGGTACCAACTACGCGATGAACACCGGCACCGGCGTGGGCACGCTGTACGACACCCGGCTTCCCACTGACGGCGTATCGTGGATCAATGCCAACGTTGGTTTTGAAGCGATCCTTGATGGGCTGAGTAACACCGCGGCGTTTTCCGAACATCTGCTTGGCCAGCTCGAGCAGTCCCCCAGCGAGCCGACGATTGACTCGATGCGGCGACGCACGATGTTCAATGTGACCTGTGCCTTTATCAGTGGGTCAATGCCACCGTCGGAACCCGGAATGACAGGCTACGTTTTGCCTGAGGATCCCAATTTGATGGAAGCCTACACGCGTGCCAGCAGTCTGCACCGCGGATGGTCCGGACAACGCGGCGCGGGCTGGATCAACGGCCGTGAGTACTGGACCGGATACACGCACTATCACCCGCCGCAAAGTGGGATTCCGGATATGCAGAGCTGCGGCTGGGGCGTATTCGGCGTTCGCAGCAACCACCCCGGCGGCGTGCACGTCGCACGCTGCGACGGCAGCGTCGGATTTCTAAACGAAAGCATCGACCTCGACGTATGGCGTGCGCTGGGCACTCGAAGTGGCCACGAAGTCATGCCCAATCTTTAAAGACAAACTGTAGACCGCATCAATTTCACCTCCTCAAAACAAGTTTTATGGAGCTCAGAGCGAGCGGTAGCAAACTCTGGGTGGGGCCTACCTTTCCAAATTGATTTTCCTTCCTTCAAAACTGTAGAGAAAAAAAATGTATCGCTTACCAAAGTTCCTGCCCCTGCTATTTGTCATGCTGACGACGTCGACCGGGTCGGCGCACGACGTTTGGGTCAACACCCACACGCCGATCGTGCGGACCGGCGAAAACGTTTACATTGACCTTCGGCTTGGCAATCACGGCAACCACCACCGTGATTTTAAACTTGCGGGCCGAATTACCCTCAATTGGGTTTCACTTGACCACATCGCGCCCGGTGGGCAGCGAACCGACATCAAGGGTAAAATGTTTGCAACGGCATCGGCTGAGAAAGAAGGTTACTGGACCACCCCGTTGGCGGTTCACCAGCCTGGCGTTCACTGTGTCGTCGAGTCACTTGATCGCGTGATGAACCACGGCAAATCGATCCGCAGCATTCGCACCGCCAAGACCTATTTCCTCGTTTCCGATTCGCTCGACTCACCGAAGGTGGATCGCCATGTCCATCAAAAACCACTCGGATTGCCGCTCGAATTGGTCATGCAAACGTGTCCGTTTAGCGAAACCGTCGCCGGCAGCCCGATCACGGTTCAAGTGCTGCACCGAGGTAAACCGCTCGCCGATGCCGTGGTCGCGTTCATCCCCGAAGGGACTGAATTGGCGGGCGAATTTGATTCCGAATACGAATTTCGCAGCGACAGTGACGGCATGGTGACGTTTGTTCCCAAGACCGGCAATCGTCATTTAATCGTCGCTCACTACACCGCGATGGACGAGCGGAGCGACGACTATGAATTCACCAGCTATGCATCGACGATCACCATCGATGTCCCAAATTCACACCGCGTTGCCGACCACAAGTGAAACGACGCGACGCCCTCTGAAATCCATTTTTTACTTAAGGAAAAAACGATGAAACGAGTTTTCTTTCTCGCGGCAGCGACGCTTTCGATCGCAGTCCTAGGCTGTAGCGAGAACACCGACCCCGCGACCACCACAGAGCCACTGGCGACGACCGAGCCCGCTAGCGAAGCGACGCTCGTTGCCCTGCAAAAAGCCGACCTGCTTGATGGCACCGAAGATCATGTTATCGAAAAGTGCTACGTCTGCAAACTTGGCATGGACGGTAGCGACCAGATCACTTGCGAGGTGCACGGGTACACTGCACATCTTTGCAGCGAAGCGTGCCGCAACCACTTCGAAGCGTCTTCGGACGAAGTCATCGCCAGCACCGAGATCCCCGAGGGATCTTGATGTAACTGCACGCCGGATCAAGTCGCTGATCAAGCGACGCCGATCCGGTGGATGCGAACGTGATGTTGAATTCAATGCCGCCGCTACGCCGGCCCGTCGAGCAGTTCTTTGAGTGTGGCGGTTAACCGCAGTGGTTCGGTCGTGTCCAGCAGCTTCTCTAGACACCGCACCTGACGTTCGTTCAGCGGGACAGGAGATTTCGCAGGCGGAAACGCTCCGATTAATCGATCTGCGATCGCAGAGAGCAAGACGTCGATCCCTTCGCCCGTCGTTGCGATGGTTTGAATCACATCGTTTGCGGACGACTTCGTCGTGAGCAAGTCACTTTTGTTGAGCACGTCGATTCGCGGCGTCGGTGAAGCCGGATCGGCAATCGCAGGGGTGTCGGGCGTCTGAATGGCGAGCACCAAATCCGCGGTGCTGGCTTCTCGCAACGCCCGGCTAATCCCTTCACGCTCGATCGACTCGCCGCTGTCGTGGATCCCGGCGGTATCCGTCAGCCGGATGGGCAGCCCGTCGATCACGGTCTCGGCGTGCAAGACGTCACGCGTGGTGCCTGCGATCGCGGTTGCGATGCTGCGGTCGTACCCCAAAATCGCATTGATCAGACTGCTTTTTCCGACGTTCGGGCGGCCTGATAACACGACACGAAACGGCGCAGTCAACCGCACCCCGATCGCCGCATACGCCAAAATCGCACGCACTTCACGATGCAGGTCGTCGATACCAATTGGCGTGCGATCATCGCCGGCCTTCTCATCAGCCGCCCGCAAGATCGCGGAGCGATCAGCGACATTGAGCCATTGGGACGCCCAATCATGGAGTGCCCCGCGGACTTGATCCATTGCGACGGCGGCGGTTCGCACGGTTTGACACTGCGTCAACACAGCAGTGGCTTCGCGGACCAATAGCGACGGAGTCACGGGACCCACCGAGGCGGCAAACCAGGGATGGGGCCAATCCTCGTTTTTGACCGATGTGATTCCGACCTCGTTCAAATCAGCCAGAATGCGATCGATCGCGGCGGTGCCGCCATGACAATGGACTTCCCATTGATCCTCTGCTCGCATGATCACGACGATCGATTCACTGGCAACCGACTCGACCCCCGAACCGTCATCGACGCCCCGCATCGGTCCGTGCCAGTCGCCATAACGGATTTCGTTGGGTTTCACTTCGCGAGGCGATGCCGCGGTAAAACATCGCATCACCGCTGGGCGGGCCGCGGGTCCGGCGACCCCGATCACGGCGATCGCCGAGCGGCCGGCGCCGGTGAATTGGGTGCACACACTCGGGCCCAACCGTAACGCTTCGCGCGAATTAGCCTTGCCACCGTTGCTGTTTTTTTTAGAAGACATCTTTTTAGGGGTAACAAATCTGGCAAGTTGAATAAACTGACGCAAACTCTTCGTTTCGATTCTTGTTCATTTGCTTCATTGCATGCACGGTGAAATGGCAAAACCAGAGCCCAAACTCTCGACGATGCCAAACCTATCCAAGCTAAGTGACAAACGGCTGCTGGATATGCGGATGTGCGATTTAAAGCTCACGATTCGTGACACGCCGCTGCAGAAACGAATTGAGCAGCTGAACCAGGAATTGGCGAGTCGGGGGTTAAATTTTCGGCCGCATTGCTGGCTCAGCGACGATTGGTATTCGCCCGACGGCATCCCCGGAATCGCGATCCCCTTCTACTTGGCCCATCCCCGCTTGGCTCGGCTCGAGCGAAAACAGCTCTTGGAGGTCGAGGGAGGAACACAACAGTGGTGCATGAAAATATTGCGTCACGAAGCGGGACACGCGATTGATACCGCGTTTCGCATCCGCCGAAAAGCACGTTATCGCGAACTTTTCGGCAGCCCCTCGGAAACCTACCCCGATTACTACCAACCGACGCCATCGAGTCGCGATTACGTGCTGAACCTCGATATGTGGTACGCTCAAGCCCATCCATTGGAGGATTTTGCCGAGACATTTGCGGTCTGGTTGCGGCCAGGCTCACGCTGGCGGACTCAATATCGCGATTGGCCCGCGATCGAGAAACTGGAGTTTGTCGACGAGTTCATGAAGTCGATTCAAGGAAAACGACCGCTGGTTTACAACCGAAAAACGATCGATCCGGTCAGCCGACTCCGAAAAACGCTACGGACGCATTATCAGCGAAAACGTGAACATTACGGCGTCGACTATCCGAGTATCTATGATGCCGACCTTCGCAAACTGTTTTCGTCTGACGAAGAACATCGACGCAATGTGACCGCCGCCGCCTTTTTGAGCCGAATTCGCAACGAACTGCGAACGATCGTGGCCCACTGGACCGGCGAATACACCTACACGATTGACCAGGTGATCCAAGAAATGATCGAACGATGCCGCGAATTGAATTTGCGACTCGGCGGCGCCATCGAACAAGTCAAGCGAGATGCCATGATTTTAGTCGCAGTGCGAACCACCAACTTTTTACACGAAGGACGGCATCGTGTTGCGATGTAGCAATCATTTTAGGAAAACCTCGCTGATCACCAGCACCTTCCTACTCACGCGTGCCCCCCTGCTCGTCAACCGAGGTTCGTCAGCAGACGGAGCGGGATTATGAGCTCGCTAAGGATCTTGGTACTCGTTCGCGACGGACACGTTCCGCCGCTGACGCTCGAGGGCGTTGACGAAAAAGAACTAGACAACTGGAAGGCTGAATTTGACGTCTGTGACACGCTGCGTCACATCGGCCACGAGGTGCTTCCGATCGGGGTGTACGATGATCTGACGCCGATCCGCGAAGCCTTACGTGAATTCAAACCCGACATCACCTTCATGATGTTGGAAGAGTTTCACGGCGTGGTCACCTATGACTTTGCCGTGATCAGCTATCTGGAATTGATGCAGCAGCCCTATACCGGATGCAATCCGCGTGGATTGCTGCTCAGCAAGGACAAGGCGTTATCGAAAAAAGTGCTCACGTATCATCGCATTCCGACGCCTCGGTTTGCGGTCTTTCCTGCGGGTCGCACGATCCATCGTCCCAAAAAGTTGTCGTTCCCACTGTTTGTGAAATCGGCGATCGAAGACGCCTCGTTTGGGATCGCGCAGGCTTCGATTGTCCATAACGACGAAGCGCTGGTGGAACGCGTCAAGTTCATCCATGACAAGACGAACGACGATGCAATGGCCGAACAATACATCGAAGGCCGCGAGTTGTACGTCGGGGTGATCGGCAACAACCGCTTGCAAACCTTCCCGCCGTGGGAAATGGTGTTCACCAAGATGCCGGATGACATCGCCAAAATCGCGACTCGCCAAGTCAAGTGGAATCACAAATACCAAGAGAAACATGGCATCACCACCGAGGAAGCCAAGGATCTCGACGACGCCACAAAACTAAAGATTTCTCGTCTTTGCAAACGAGTCTACCGTGCACTGAACATGAGTGGTTACGCGCGAATGGATTTACGGATGACCGACAAAGGCGAGATCTTCGTGATCGAAGCCAATGCGAATCCCAACATTGAATATGGCGAAGATTTTTCGGAATCGGCCGAGACGATCGGTATCACGTACGAGATGCTGCTGCAAAAAATCCTCAACCTAGGGCTACGATACAAGGCAGCCTGGATGACGGTCTGACCCGCCCCATGCGATCGACGCATGGGAACGAATCACGACTGCACCGCGTCTACTGTAGATTATCAAGCAAAAATGCCCATAGATCCGCATATTCGTCGATCCGTTTGCTGACCGGCGTGCCCGCACCGTGGCCTGCTCGCGTTTCGATTCGAATCAGCGTGGGATTGTCGCAGCTCTGCGCGGCTTGTAACGCGGCTGCAAATTTGAAACTGTGTCCCGGCACCACCCGGTCGTCACGATCTGCCGTCGTAATCAGCGTGGCGGGATAACACGTCCCCGGTTTCAAATTATGTAGCGGCGAATACGAGAGCAGGTTTTCGATCTGGTCCGCTTCGTCACTACTGCCATATTCAGTCGCCCAAGCCCATCCGATCGTGAACTTGTGGAATCGCAGCATGTCCATCACGCCCACGGCGGGCAAACAGGCACCCAAAAGTTCAGGTCGCTGCGTCATCACGGCACCAACCAGCAGCCCACCGTTGCTGCCCCCACGCACCGCCAATCGACTCGACTGGGTGTACCCCTTGTCGATCAAATGTTCCGCCGCAGCGATAAAGTCATCAAACACATTCTGCTTGTTCAGCCGCATACCGGCTTCATGCCAATCTCGGCCATATTCGCCTCCGCCGCGCAGGTTTGCGACCGCATAAATGCCTCCGTTTTCGATCCAGGCCGCATTGGCGGGTGAAAACGCGGGAGTCAGCGAAATGTTAAATCCACCATAGGCGTACAGCAGCGTACGATTGGAACCATCCAGCTTGGTATCGCGATGCCGGGTGACAATCACTGGCACCTGCGTCCCATCCTTGCTGGTCGCAAAGAGTTGTTCGGTGACGTAATCGTCGACTTGGATCGGCGTTTCAGGACGTCGCCACAACGAGGTTTCTCCGGTGGTCAAATCAATGCGATAGATTTCACTGGGAGTCACGTAGTTGGTAAAGTCAAAGAACGTCTCGGTTGCATCTTGGCGGCCGCCGAAACCGCTAGCACTGCCCACACCGGGCAGTGGCAAATCGTCCACAAAATTGCCTTCGATCGAATAGCGAGCCACGCGACTTCGCGCGTCTTTCAGATAGCCAAGATAAAACGTTTCGCCAAACAAACTTGCTGATTCCAGCACGTCATCGGACTCGGGGATCACCTCTTTCCAATTCTCACGATCGGATTGGCCCACCGCAACCGCAATCAAACGGCGTTTCGGGGCTTCGTTGTCGGTCACGAAGTAGTGGGTCGCACCGACCGACGCGATCCATTCGTACTCGGCATCAAAACCGGTAATAAACGGTTCGACCTTGGCATCAGGATCGGTCAAATCTTTGATGAAGACTTGCGATTTCGGCTCGCTGCCCTTCCAGTTGTGAATCACCAGATAGCGTCCATCGTCGGTGACGGTGGGCGAGAATCCCCATTTAGGTTCATCAGGCCGCTCGAGAATCAGTGTGTCCTTGGATTGGTCGTCACCAAGACGGTGAAAATACAAACGTTGGTTCTCGTTGGTGCCGGTCAATTCTTGGCCTTCGACCGGCGCGGTGTAGCGAGCGTAAAAGAATCCACTCGCGTCCGGCATCCAAGCGATGCCGCTGAACTTGCTCCAGCGAACGATGTCATCCAGATCGTTCCCGGTCGCCACGTCACGGACTTTCCAAGTTCGCCAATCGCTGCCGCCGTCGGCCAAGGAATACGCCAAAAGCTTTCCATCTTTGCTGGTGACGGTCGAACCGAGTGCGACCGTGCCATCTTCGCTGAGCGTGTTCGGATCGATCAGCACTTGACGCTCGCCATCGAGCGAATCGGCTTTGTAGAGGATACTTTGGTTCTGCAAGCCGTTGTTATGCGAGTAGATGTAGTAGTCGCCTTTGTGGCTGGGCAAACCGAAGCGTTCGTAATTCCACAGTTTTTCCAGCCTTGCTCGCATCGACTCTCGCTCGGGTAGCGATTGCAGGTACGCCTGAGTGACTTTGTTTTGAGCCTCCACCCAAGCGGCGGTCTCTTCGCTCTCGGTATCCTCTAACCAGCGATAGGGGTCGGCGACGCGATGCCCGTGGTAGTCGTCGGTGACGTCGACCGTCTTGGTCTCGGGGTACTGCATCGTGCGTTGGGATGTCGTCAGCGTGGTTGATTCTTGTGCCATGGCAAAGTGGGTATTGAGCCCTGAGAGGAACAGTGAGCTAAGTAGAGTGCATGTGGCCGTGGATGCTGCCAGTGTTGACACCGGAAACCGTGGCCGTTTGAAGGGGTGTAACATTGGATGTGATAGACTGAGGGGGTTGAGAAATCGAAAGTCGGACGCGTCGGCTTGGCTATCGTACTCGATTTTTCCTGCGGATTGAAAAGGGGGACCTGCTTTGGATGCGGTATCGGGTGCGGCACATGATCGCGATCCCCGCCGTCCGATGGCCGACTTCTGGCCACGGCACCCCCTGTTGCTACTGGCAATTGCGGCTGGGATCGGAATCGCGATTGACGCAGGATTGTCGCTCGAGTTCCAGACGCGATCCATACTGTGGGGGGGCGTAGCCGTCGGTTCCTGCGTGCTGTTTGCGTTTCCCACTGCGGTATTAAAACGCGTCGCCGTGGTGCTGGGGGTGGCGTCGCTTGCGGGACTGTGGCATGGCTACAATGACTTTGCCTATCAAACGGCCTCGATTGGGCACTATGCGGCCGAGTATTCTGAACCCGCCATTCTCGAAGGGTCGATCGATCGCCCGGTGGTGATTCGCCGCAATCCGCTAGCCGATTCCGTGCGAGGACGTGATCAATCGCCTTGGCAATCGGTGATTGAATTGGCGACCGCCCGGATTCGTGTCGGCGACGACTTTGTTCCGTGCAGCGGACGAGCGATGGTCGTGTGCAGCGGACGACTCGACCATTTGTTGCCGGGGGATGTCATTCGAGTTCATGGGGCACTGGCAAAGATCGTCGCTCCCAGCAATCCAGGTGAAAACGACTTGCGTCCGGTGTACCGCCGCCGCGGCATTCACGCCCGCATCGACGTCGCTCGCGAGACTCAGATCGAAGTGATCGGACGCCACTTCGATTTCGATCGCCGAATCGCCATCATTGCGACCGAGAGCCGTGAATTGTTGCTAAAGCACACCGGCGAGTCGTCCGGGCCATTGGCGGTCGCGTTGGTGATCGGGCAACGCGACTTTGTCGACCCCGAAACCCGTGATCTGTTGCTGATAACGGGAACCGCCCATCTGTTAAGCGTCAGCGGATTGCATCTCGCAATCGTGATCGTGTTGGCCAGCTGGGTCGCGATGTTGCTGCGGTTTCCACTCGGAGCCAAAATCGCCTGGGTGTTGTTGGTGTGCTGCCTGTACACCGCGATCACCGGAGGCCGTCCGCCTGTGATGCGAGCGGCTGTCTTGGTCGGGATGCTGATGTGCTCGCTGTGGTTCCGGCGTCCCACGCAGCCAATCAATACATTATCGCTTGCCGCATTGATGTTGATGGCGATTAACCCAGAGAATCTGTTTCATGTTGGCGTCCAACTGTCGTTCCTGGCCGTGGCAACGTTGTTCTTATGTGGTGCCCGCACGATTACGGAGTCCCCTGCAGTGGATTTGGCCATCGAAAACGAACGGCAACTCGATGCACTGCTGCAATCCTCGCAATCAGTCTGGGTTCGTTATGGACGAATGGGGTGGCTATGGATGGCGAGGATGGTTTGGTACAGCGGCTGTGTGACCGCGATCAGCATCCCACTCGTGTGGCACCAATTTCATGTCATCTCGTTTGTCAGCGTTGTGACCAATGTAATCTTGAGCCCGTTTCTGTTTTGGTCCTTGGCTTGCGGTGTCGCCACGGTGGTGGTGGGGTGGGGCTGGGCTGCCGCAGCAGGTCTGCCGGGTTTCTTGTGCGGCGTCGGGCTGCAGTGCATGCGGCATATCATTGGCGTTGCCGCCGAAGTCCCCTACGGACATTTCTGGTTACCGTCGCCGCCGGCATGGAGTGTTGCCGTCTTTTATCTGGTGTTGGTTGGCTCGCTTTTCCGGTCACGAAGCCGAGCGAGTTCGCGATTTCGTTATGGCTGGATCGTCGTCTGGATGATGGCCGCGTGGATGATGGCGACCACAGCCCCGCCAATTGATCGTGGGACGTTCGAAGCGACGTTTGTCGACGTCGGTCACGGAACAAGCGTTGTCATGCGGGACGACGCAGGCCACGTGTATCTATACGACTGCGGTCGGATGGCGAACCAGACCGGCAGCAGTCGAGATATCGATGCGGCGTTGTGGGCGATCGGAGCAACACGGTTGGATGCGATCTTTTTATCGCATGCCGACTCGGATCATTACAATGCGATCCCCGGAGTGCTGCGGCGGTTCGCGGTCGATCGAATCATCACGCCTCCTGGGATGCTTGATCAACACGAAGTCGGGCTGGTCCCGACACGCTTGGCCATCGATGCCGCAAACGTGCCGGTGATCGAAGTGTTTGATTCGCTGAAAATACCGGAGCTCCCCCAGACCTTTTCGATATTGCATCCGCCGCCACAGCGAATCGGTGGCAACGACAACGCGAACAGCTTGGTGTTACGAATCGATTGTGGCGGAAAGACACTGCTGTTACCCGGCGATCTCGAGCCACCCGGAACAGAAACGCTGATCAACCACCAGCGACCACCGCCTGGCGGAGCGTTGATGGCACCGCATCACGGCAGTTTGACAATGAATGCCGAATCGATCCTGCAGTGGTCGCGTCCCGCCGAGGTAATCGTCAGCGGCGGAAAGCGAGCAAGAAAGCCGGCGGTGCGAGCGATGCTAGATACGACCGGCGCCGGAGTGCACGTGACGGCCGAAGTCGGCGCCGTCCGAGTTCGCATCCGCCAGGACGGCAAGATCGAAGTGCGGTCATGGAAGCAATCGCCGTGGTGATGTGCTTCCACGGATAGCGAAGCCACTGCGAAGTACGGCTAGAAGATCACAGGTTAGAAGACACGAAAACCTTCCATGAACGAAGCCAGCCGAAACATCGACTAAGCCGTGAAGAACAACGCGGCGAAGCGTTTTCTCGTAGCTACCTTCTTTCTGTCTGGCCATCACCCCGCATCACGGGGTCAGATTGGGCACGCCCATCCGTCGTCCGAAGTCGGCGGCGAAGGCTTCGGGGGTCGCCCCGTAATTTGCCTTCAGTGCGGCGTCCCACTTGTGACCCAATTTCAAGTCTTCAAAGAATTGGCTGAATGCTTTTGGATCGGCTTCGACGAGGTGAATCACCAATAGTTTGGCCAGAACTTCACGCTCGTCATCGAGTTCCGTCGCCTGCAAGATGCCTAGCAGACTTCCGGTGCGTCTCAGCCGGGTGGCCGCCGTGTTTCGTGCTGCGGCATCTCTTTTTGGATCTGGGAACATGACACGATGCAACATGTCTTGCAAACCGGAGTGGACCCAACGCGGAAGCTTGACATCGGAACGGTAGCGATCGATGTACCCGGCCGCCATGCTCCACGAGATGGTCGAGGCAACCGAAGCATCAAGTTTCTCGCGGTACGTCGCAACCAAAAAACGCTGGCGATTGTGATGATAGATCGTCGTACTCGTTCCAAAGTTCGGGTTATCCAAAACATCCGACTCGAACTTTCCAAACAACTCGCGTTGGCTAAACACCGCCACCATCATCTTGCCTTGCCAAATGTTTGCACTCTTGGGCAGCCCAAAGACACTGTTCATTTGTTGACACATCACATCGACCTGCTCGGCAACCTGCTCCGCCGCCTGTTGCGGAAAATCGGTCAACAGCAGACAAAAGTCAGATTCCGCGAAACTCAAGTTGACCGGCGCAAGCGCTTTGCGAGCGTCATTGAAGATGACAATCTGATCGCCAACCGCCTCTCTGATTTCGTCGTCCGTTTGCGGGTCACGAAGCGTCTTGTTGCTACCGGTAATGCGGGCCTCGGCATCCGCCTGCGCCTTGCCCAAGTCAATCAGGTGAACACCGCCCGAGGGTCGATGGTAGCGAAACGAGTAGGGTCGTCCGTCGATCAACAGACGATACACGTCCGTGGCCTTCATCCTCGGCTTGCGTTTGCCGTCCTGGTACTGAAAAAAACGGATCGCGTCGGATCGAGGGTCTTTGATGAAGCCCACGACTTCGACGTCACCAACGACCGTCCCGCTGATAAATTGAATGACGGCGGGCTTGCCGATCAACAATTGGCGCCCCGTGTCATCAACAAGTCCGTCAAACTGCAATTCTGCCGCAGACGCTGCACCTACAAAAACGAACGCCAACACGAACGCAATCGGTCGAAACAACACAGCTACTCTCCAACGAATCGTTCCGCGGAACTTGATATGACTTAAAAAACACAGGCTGCAATATAGCTAATCTGGCCGCACCCATGCGACTGGCATCGACGACAAGATTCACGAAAAAACCGATAGCCGGCAAAGCGACCGCAGGCTATAGAGCAATGGGTGGAGCCATTTCAGATCAATCGCTCGTTACCCGAGAGCGTCCCCAATCCCTTGACGCAACCGTCCCGAGGATGAGCGAATAACCTCCGATCCGACGAAGGCGTTTGCACGACGCGTTGCCACCTCCTATGGATACGCCTGCAAATTCGCATGATGCGCGGGCCAAGTATTGTTTCTAGAAATTTGCCCGCAAATCACGCGAATGAACGCGAATGGGCAACGTACGAAAGCCGCGGTAGCAGCGACAGCATTTAGCCCCACGCGTCAGTTTTGAAGTTGCGATTTTGTATTTAGGGGCAAAGCCCCGGACGTTTACCTAGCCCAGCCCAACGGGCTGGGACCAAGAAAACCAATGAATTGTAGGGCCAACGGCCCGGCCGTTTGCTGGGACTTAATGAGGGCGGCTAGCAAATGGCCGGACCGTTGGCTCTTAGGTTTCTGTGCATCGAAAACCTGGCCGTTGGACCAGGCTAGGCAAATAGCTGGGCCTTTAACCAGAAGAACATCTAAAAGCGCAACTTCAAAACGCGTCAGCGTGGGTTTTTGGGCACCAACGCACCACCCTTGCCGCGGTAGCGGCGGCAGCGATCGAAGCACGGCTCAACCGACGACACGAATCGACAACCGCGATACCAATAAAACGCAACGTCCTATGATGAGCAAAACCCCAGCACCAATCGACCGAGCAACTCAGCAAGCTGGCGATAACCAGCGGAAACATGGGCAAGACCGTGATTTGATTAGCGTCTATTAGTGGCAATTAGCGTTCAAGTCGGAGAGAACACTAACCTTCGCTAATCGCACACTTCGATATCCAATAGATCTGTTTGTGTTTGCGAGACTCCAGATCGTGTTGCCAGCACCTCGCATCAAGAAACGACGTCCGTTCACCAATGGCCATTTCGTTGCCGTCGTCCCCCATTCGCCACAGTTGATAAGAATGCCGCTCGAGCAACTCTGGGTGGCGGTCCGCGAAGTGTTGTATCGTCGCTTTGTCCAAATCGGTAAAGGTACCGACTGGATACGGTTCCATTTTTGCTTGCCAGTGCCGGAGGTGTCTCTGAACGTGCGAGGCGTTTGGCTCGGACGCCCTAATGGTGCCACCGGTTTCGAGGTGCAAGAACTCGCAACCAACTCGAAGACCACACTCAAATTCCATTGCCCAAATGTCAGCATTGCCCAGTCCGTCAACGAATTCAACAAATGGCTCGCAGCCGAACCATTCTTTGGCAGCGCCACGATCAACAGACAATCGAAACAGTTGAAACCAAGGACGAGGCGGTTTCTCAATTTCTGATTTGATTTCAAGTAGCTTCATTCAACTGGTAAAACGACAGGAGTCACCGAGTACGGAAGAGATGCTCCATTTGTAAAACCCGAAGCCGTCCTTCAAGTAAACAGAACGGCATCTCTCGGATGTTAGCATACGCTTTGCGCTCTCAGTTCGCCACCGATTTCACCTTGAGGCATGACAATATTTGAACCTTGTCCAATGGCTCCCAGTGGACACCTCCTTTCCTGGCATTACTTCACACGGCCCACCACGATCAAGTCGGCGGCGAGAGGATTGGAGATTCGCGGAAATTCCCATGATGCGCGGGCAAGTATTGTTTCTAGAAATTTGCCCGCAAATCACGCGAATGGGCAACGCACGAAAGCCGCGGTAGCAGCGACAGCGATCGAAGCACGGCTCAACCGACGACACCAATCGACAACCACGATACCAATAAAACGCAACGTCCTATGATGAGCAATTAAATAATACGAAACGGTGGCTTATCGCTCCTGAAGATCGGCAACGATCGCTGTGCACAAACCATCCTCCGACAGCGGCAGCAGGTATGCGAGAACCTGATTGTCTTTGTCTGCGATGAAAGTGGTGTCGCTACGTAGCCCGAAATTGCGACGAATATCTCCTTCGTAGCGATATGCCTGCAAACCTTCAACTTGCTTGTCAGCCGCCCCAACAATTGCGATCACGTTCGCACCCGTTTTGGTCGCCTCGGCCGCGTATTGAAAATTCGAAAGTTTTGTGCCGATGAAGAGTACGGTTACGGATCCGGTTTGCGGAGCCACGAATGACGGTGACAACGGAATCGCCGCGATCTCATCAAGAGCAAACAAAGGCGGAGTGCGTATCATCAGCTTTGCCAACACATTCGTATCGGACTTGCTCTTCAGCTGGCTGCGAATCTTAATAAACCGCGTATTCTCAGCGAGAGATGGAAAATATTCGTCGTCCAAATCCTCGGAGGTCACGAGTTCCTTCGACGCCATCCGCTGCAAGAGATCTAACGCTCGCTCCACTTCGCCCGTCTCAGCAAAGAACTCTGCACTCTCGAGCATGAAACCGGGAATCCGCCGCAAGTCGTGCGGATGAGGACGCGAATCTGAATCGACAAATCTCCATGCATCTTGCAACAACGGGTCTGCCGTTGCGACGTCGAGATCCTTGAGCCCCAACAGGTAGTCTTCGGACTTGTATTCAAAATTCTTCCACCCAGAGGGAGCCGTTAGCCGCGAACTATCAATTTTGAAGCCAGAATGCTCGACCTTGGATACTGCTTCCAACGTCTCAGTCGGCTTCGCGCAACCCAAACATGCAATCGCTAAACAGCAAACCAAAAAAATGATGTGTCTCATATTTCCAATACAAAAGTTTGAATTCAAAACAGAAGCTCGGCCTCGAAATGACCGAATTTCATCGGAGAAAACCAGACTACGCGTCCAAGACGCGTTAAAGGCTCTTTCCCGGTATAGAAGCCGCCGCGAAGTCGAGCCCATTTGCGTGATCCATCAGGCAAGACCACTCGCGCCCAGCAATCCCCTTTTCGATTTTTGAGCCAGTATTTGAGCGGCGGCATCCCCGCCTTTTCGATCGTCACTTCGGTTTCCTTCGGGGCAACTTGTTCGAAACACGTTAACGCTCAATCAATGCGGCGTCTCTCATACGGCAATCCAGTTCCAATCGACACGCTATTTGCATATGGATAGATGGCGAGCCGTTAGCACGGCAATGGGGCATGCTGCTTTTTTGTACCGCCTCGTTTTTTTTGACCGAGTGTACTTCACCCCAAGTCGCAATGCAATCTTTTGCCACCGGCTTCCGCTACCGCGCCGCTGCTTGAGAGTTGATCCCGGCAGGACTGCAGAAACGAGCCGGTGGCTTGAGCGCAGCGAACACCACCAGCCCCACTGAGTTCGATTAGCCCTTGACCTGTGCAGGACACCCTCTTCCGCGTCAAGCATTTGTGGCGTTGCGACCGATGATTGACTCAATGCTCGGTGCGAGTTAGCTGGAAACAGGCAACGCACAATCACCGCCGTAGCGATTGAGGCAATGCTCAACGGACGAGTTCAATTGACAACCACGAGCCCATTAAGACGCAACGTCCCTTGGTGATCAAAACCCAGGCAAAAAAATGGTTGGCAAAAAGATGAAGACCGAAAAAACCCCACGCGTTACTTCGTCTTAAAAATCTTTCTGTCGCACCAATCTTTCTGTCTGCCATCCGCTATTGCCCCAGACACGCGCACTCGGCAAGGCCCCAAAGGAAGAAGGCAAACTGCGAGTCGTCGAGTATGTCGCGAAAGTTCAGCACCAGGTAACGACGCGATCGTTCACGCGGCCCTGGATTCCATTTTCACGGCTTCGAATTTCCGGTCCGGCAACAGCGGAAATCACCCGGCAGCGACGGCAGATCGCCCATTGTCAAAACGCCTGACTTTGCCGCACGGGTGCACTGCCTGATTACTTTCCTTCCTCGGCAAAAAAATGTGCCATCAACGGTCTCGACGCCCACGGAGAGCGTTTCTTTGGTCACGGCGCTGGCAACGAGTCGAGCAGGCATGGCATCTATCCTCGATAGTTGTAGTGTCTTGTGGTCGTATGGCTATTTTCAGACTCGACGTTCTGACTGGCCAGCGATGACGATTGACTCACCGAAGCAAAACTCAAGTCATTGGTCGAGACAGCGTCCTCGCATCGTCGGGCTTCCTGAGCAAAACTCATGAACATCGACTCGCTCTTCACGATGTCAAAGGCTCACCGTTATCGGCGGGTGTCAATACAGTCAGCGATATCAAGAAAACTATCGAGCGACTGGCGTTTCATCAGCACTTTTCGAATGTCGCCTAGCCTTACGCCTGCAAAACGCAATGCCATTGGGTCATCGGGATCACAGAAGAAGATATAGAATACCTTCGGCCCTTGAGACCCCATCCAACCAATCAGATCATATGCGGAGGTAAATTTCCACTCAGCCTCGTTCATTTCAGACTCAGGAAATCGCTGCAGGAATTTTTTTCCGGCCTCCGGACAGCAGAAAATGTGTGGGCCGCAGTCGCTGTGATCCTGCGGGTCTTCATGTCCGTGGTAGATGTAGGCGTGACCGTCAGTGAATGGAACAAACCATTCCAACTTGGCCCAAGCGGCTCCATGAACAATGCCGACTCGTCCCGGCTTTCCCACGCGGTTGGGCTTGCGTACACGTTTTGTCATTTCAACATCAAGGCTGGGGTTCTAGTCGATAACGGTGGTGTTCATACGGATCTCGCGGGCGATTCTCTAACGGCCAAGTACCCCAGATCGCGATCTCGTGTGCCTCTGATGATTCTTGCGCTGGAATTGCGTGGCGGACGACTCACCAACAAAATCGATTCCGTGTTCCTTCAAGATATCGACCGAAATAAGGCCGAGCAACAATCCAGTGTCGCATCGCTTGCATCGCCGCATTCCCATAGGCAGCGATGCCTTGCTTGTTCATAGCGCATCCGGGATACAGAGAAAGGTTAAAAGATGATCGGTTAAAAAATGGAGACAACGCGAGGCCTTCATGCCCAATCGCGAATCGGCTTGCCAATCTATTTTGCGATCGCTCACGCTAACCGGCCACACATGTTTCCAGTCGCAACGCGACGGCAGGAGATTCTCTTTCAACACAAGTTAGCCCGCGAATCACGCGAATGAACGCCAATGGGCAACGGACCCACTCAATTGACGACCGCAAACGCAATAAATCGCAACGTCCCCTGAGGACCAAAACCCAGGCAAAAAAATGGTTGACAAAAAGATAAAGACACCCAACGCGCCGCCTTCTCAATCTTTCTGTCGCACCAATCTTTCTGTCCAACATCCACCATCACCTGCCGCGCACTCCTCACTCCTCACTCCTCACTCCTCACTCCTCACTCCTCACTCCTCACTCCTCACTCCTCACTCCTCACTCCTCACTCCTCACTCCTCACTCCTCACTCCTCACTCCGTGTCTCCGTGTCTCCGTGTCTCCGTGTCTCCGTGTCTCCGTGTCTCCCTCTCTACTAATTGATGACAAGCGCCCTTGCCGACAAAGTCAGGCACAGTCCAGCCGGTACTTAAGATGACCTGACTTCCGTAGATTTCAGGCGAAGCAAGTCACTCGCGAGCAGGTACGAGAACGGGATGCCAAACATGAGTTTGCCGAGCGTTGATCCAATATGCTTTGCCAATACCGCATCCGGCAGATCTAACAGTGGAATTTGGACAACCGCGATTAGGCCAACCACGACAACATAGCTCCAACAAACCAACGAGAGCTGATAGCCTCGTTTTGTTCCCTGCCACAGCAATATCGCGCCAACGCCACCACAGACGCCTCGCGCAATGAAAGTCACAATTGCGAGCATGACCATCAAAACACTCACGGTAGGAATGACTTTAAGCAGGATCATTGCAACGAGCCCCGCTCCGCCAAGCAGCCCGACAACACCGTGCAGAGCCGTGAAGACAGCGATCAACCTGCGTGGCTTGAGACCTTCTCGACGACTGACATAGCGAGTCGAGTGACCCGCCTGCCTTGCTCTCTGATTTGCCTGTGGTTCGCCTCCAATCGGATGTGACGCAACGAGCGGATCAGGAAAGGACTCTCCGCACAGCAAACAATTCGCCGCATCTTCGGAGTGCGTTGTCATCCCGCACTTCGCACACTTCCTCGGAGTTGAACGTATCGCGAGGGCGGCTGATTGGCCGAGTTGCGGACCACGATCTGCGCCAGAAAATGGCGTTCCACACAGCAGACACTTCGTTGCATCGACAGTGTGCGTCGTCAACCCGCACTGCGAACATTTATTGGTCATTGGAGAAGTCAAAATTTGGTGCAGAACGGACCCGACAACCGCGTGGCGGCGATTGATTTTCAATTTTCAAAAGAACGACTCCGCGACCTCAGTTCGCCGCATTCTAATCCTATCGAGCGAATCGTGAAGAATGGCGAGATTCGTCGGCAAATGCCCATGCCGTCCTCCGCTGCACAACATCGTTATCCACGATCGCGAACTCGACTGCATCTATTTGCGTTTCATCATAGCGTAACCGCACATCGAGTCCTTCGGTGGATAGCATGGTTCATTTAAGCCGCTGCCGCGGCGAGGTGGGGGTGTTTTTCGTTAGTTTTGTTTGGTCGATTCTCGCGGCGCTGGAACGTTTTCTTGCTGTTTTCTATACTCTCTCAACAAGGATCGGTCATCGTAAACCACGAGCACCTTGGCTGGATGAGTCCGAACTCGAAGATCAAACTCGATCAGGTGCATTGGTTGGTGTGGCTGATTTTAGGCTGGACGTTCTGGCTGACAAGCGGACATGCGTCGAAAGTGAAACCGCCGCCCCAACCGCTGTACTACTCGGATTGCGGTGACCGCTAATCAGTGGTCGAGGTGACATAACGGCACGCGTATCGGGGAACGCGTGGGAAAGTCGCTAACGACCCAATTGCTCCGTTGACATTCTCCGCGTTCATGCGATGTTTACGTGTCGTCTTCGAGGTGCTGTTTATCATAGCCCCGCCGATGAATCGTCGAAGTAGTGACAAATTCTTTTTGCTGAAGTTCCGTGATTGTTTCAGGAGTGCCAGCAGGTGCCACAGCGATCATTGTTGAGTTGATGACGCGCCGTTTTGATTCATCGGGAGTTAGAATTGTGGCCGTATGGAGCGTGCCCTGCCACATCGGTTGGTCAGGGGAAAACGGTGCGGATGAATTGTTGACGCAAATGATTTGGTAGTCGTTTCGCGAAAAACATGGGATGCGTGTGGAATACGGCCGCAGCAATTCATAGCCGGGTTGAAACATTGGATTGTGTTTGGCCATGAATTCCTTGGGCGACAGGCTGAGATCGAACGCGCATTTCGCGTAGTCCGAGATTTCGAGCTCGGAGTCCACCTCGCTGGGTTCATAGCCCAACATGAGGAAGCATTCGTCCGGGCCACCATCAAGATGAGGGCGAGTTGTTTCTTGTTGATCGAATCGCGCGGCAGACAGGTAGATCAGCGTGCTGTCGGTTTTGGATTCGTGAACTCCAGCCATTGCACGTTTGAGCTCGACCATCAGTTGACGAAAGGCAACGGAATCGATGGAGTTGCCAACGTTGACGACGCAGAAGCCCGGCGCATCGAAGTCGGTACGACACGTGCGATCGTAGACGTCGGTGGCGATTGACTGCACTTCCAAAGGCGACGGACGCATGCAAATCGATTTGCGGAGCCATGGGAGCGTGTCGGCGTTCATCAGATTTCATACATGCAACGGCGGGGACGGCGGTCCGGAACAGTTGACGTTCCATTCGTGAAACCATGCAAGCCCGGCTCCGGGCGAGTAGATCGAGGTCTCTTTGGTTTAGGTTAAGCTTTGTGTTCCCTGTTTGCCACCGGTTTCCCGCTGTGGTGCCACGAGATTTTACCCCCGCCTCATTGCCCTGCCGCCTCTCTCCGATCCGGACGTGCCGCGTTACAGACCCCGGCTCCCAGATTACACCTCTCAATTGCCATTCCCTTGCGTTCTTCAATCGCAATCAAGTCGGCGGCATGCGCACTCAGGCCCCGTGGAGATCCAACTGATTCGCAGCGAATACCGCTCGCCAACGACTGCCCGCGAATCACGCCAATGATCGCGAATGCACGCCGAATGACGAAAATGGCGATGGACTTATCAATGAATGATCGACGATCAATAGCGGCGACAGCGATCGCAATCTCTGGCCTGGAGTTCGCGGGATATCGACACCGCGGTCGCAGCAAACTCGCGAAGCAATGGCAGGCACCACTGTCGACCGCGGATGCCCACGCACCCGAGATACCCAGAAAGGTTAGAAGATGATCGGTTAAAAAATGGAGACAACGCGAGTCCTTCATGCCCGATCGCGAATTGGCATGGCATTCTATCTTTCTGTCGCACCAATTTTTCTGTCTAGCACTTACCTCGATCCGCGAAAACATCTCTCTGCATCGAGCAGTGTCGTTCGGCCAGATGTCGCCGGAGGAAAGGTTAAAAAATCACTGGTTAGAAAATAAGAAGCGATTGCTTGAGCAAATTAGGAGCGAACAAGGATCGGTACTTGCTGGCTCGCATGAAGTTACCCAGCATGACTGGCACACTGACCATCGCTAACCCAGCAGGAATGACGCTACGTCAGTCATCTAGCTTTGAAAAACAGAAAGACAGCGACATCAATGATGCCGAAACCGCGATGGAATCGCTGCTCAGTGGACAAGTGCGAATGGAGACCAAATACAGGCAAAAACATGGTTGACAAAAACATGAAGTCAGAAGAAAGGGGCACGCGTTACTTCGTCCCAAAAATCTTTCTGTCGCACCAATCTTTCTGCCCCACATCCACCATCACCTGCCGCTCACTCCTCACTCCTCACTCCTCACTCCTCACTCCTCACTCCTCACTCCTCACTCCTCACTCCTCACTCCTCACTCCTCACTCCTCACTCCTCACTCCTCACTCCTCACTCCTCACTCCTCACTCCGTGTCTCCGTGTCTCCGTGTCTCCGTGTCTCCCTGTCTCCCTGTCTCCCTGTCTCCCTGTCTCCCTGTCTCCCTGTCTCCCTAACTTTCGGTCGTCTGCGAGCAGAAAACCAGATAGTTGCCGAACGGATCCCAGATATTCAAGTCTGTATTCCGCCCCTGATATCGTGGATCCACCGCCACTGCCTCTGGAAATTCGGACCCTTTCGCATTTAGATAGTCACAATAGTTTTGTAATCCGAGGACTGGAATATTGACTTCAGAAATCGGTGCGTCCTGCTTGGCATGCCCGTTGAGATGCAGGATGGCATCTCCCAGATGGATCTGCATATACAATGGCGCCGTTGGGGAAAACCGAGACTCCCAGTCGACCTCAAAACCTAGATAGTCCAAATAGTATGCCCTTGCCTTGGCTTCATCGAACATCCGCAGAACAGGGATCGAGGATCTGATCTCGAACCCGCGTCGTGACTCCTGGCTTGATTCACTCATGTTGCTGCCCCCCACTCGCGTGCATCATTCTGGTTCTGTTACAGACGGCAGTTGATTTAACGCGATCGTGGCCATCTCGCGTTCGGCGTCAGTCTCTGCGTCTGCATAAGCATCTTCTAAAACGCTACGTGCGACATCTGAATCGGCGACTTGGGGGAGGTGGAACGCTGCTTGATACCAGTTTGGGTGCTTCATTTCGATCAACTCGACCAGCCGAAGGGCAACGACTTGACGTTCATGCGGATCTATTCTTGCGATCGCAATCGCTGCATCCGGCGCCAGCCATGCATCATCGTCGTTCATTAGCGTCTGTAGTTCAGAAAGCATGCCGCGGGACGCAGTTCCAAACGAAGACAGCGTGTACATTGACATGGCGACAATCCGCTCGTGTTCGCTGCTGAGCAAGGGGCCGATCCCAGTGACGACTTGTGACGAGTGGCTCGCAATCTTTTCTGGTGCGTGCTGCTGTATCCACTGCAAGGTTGTCAACGCCCGTTCCACCGTCCTCTCATTTTTGCTCTCGAGCAGTTCAATGAGTCTCGGGACGACATCATCGATCAGCGGTTGTTCCGCTTCCAACAACGAAGGTCCTTTGTCATTGAACGTCTCTTCGTCGGCCACGGTCCGGATCATCTCGATGAATTCGTCGGCATTTGCCCACGTATAGCGAGTCTGGGCATGCTCAAGTCGAACTTCCAAACGATGTTGCAGACGGGCAATCTGCTCTTCTTGCGTAGCGATTCTACTCGACAATTGGCGGATACGCTCTTTTAAGTGCGAACGATCCGAAAACCAAGCTGCAGCCAACGCACAGAAAAGAACCGCTACCAGTACACTTCCCAGGCGAAACTGGGTCCACTTTCTCACTTTCATTGGTCCTTTAGGATCACGCATTTTCATTGCTTTGGCTGGCAGAACGTTGACGATCACTGGACACGGCGGGTTGGTTGCCCGATGGAAAAGCGTGCAAGCCGTCCTTGGGTGCACCACATTGTCCAAGTAAGCCGCTGTCGCAGTGGAGGTGGATGGGTTTTTCGATTGTCAGTTTAGCCGATTCTCACGGTGCTGGCATGTTTCCTGATTATTTTCTTCACTCTCTTAACAAGGATCTACCATGGCTCCGAGGTAAGCCCCGGCCTGGATAGTTTACTGGATAATTCAGGCGGCAGGCCAACCTGCACGTCTTTGCATCCCGCCGATGCGACGAGGCTCATTATCTGAGGCACCTGAGTGAATTTGACGCCCGCCTCAAAGTTGATTTGCGTTTTGGGAGTCATGAACCAACGCTTTCGGCGCGCGACAGCATCGGACACAGCAGCTTTAAGTTCACGCACTCTGTAAGTCCGTGTTTCACACGTGAAGCTACCGTTTTCGTGCGCCGTAATTCTGATCGTTGTCGATGGCCGAGCAGCAATGACGGCAAAAATGATCGCGGCAAGGGCAATCACGGTCATCGTGGCGAGGATCGAAAATCTAAGACGTAAGCGTGTCATTCACAGAGACAAATCTTTCGCGAACGTCGGGGTTCAGCGAGTTGCCTCAGAAACGCCGACTGCATTGTGATGAGACGCCGTGACCCCCTATTGAGACTCGTGAAAATTCGGCTATTTCGTGGCCAATCTAACATGGCAAACTCACCCGCGAAGCACGCAAATGAACGCCAATGGGCAACGTGCAACCGTCGCCGTAGCATTCGACGCAGTGCTCATCGGACGAGCTCAATTGACGATCACGATCCTATTAAGACACAACGTTCTCTAACGACCTAATCCCAGGCAAAAAAATGGTTGACAAAAAGACAAAAGCAGAACGATGGGGACGCGTTATTTCGTCTTAAAAATTTTTCTGTCGCACCAATCTTTCTGTCTACCACTTACCTCGATCCACGAAAACATCTCTCTGCAACGAGCAGTGTCGTACCGCCAGATGTCGCCGGCGAGAATCAATCTCCCGCTTGTGGCAATCATGACACAGTCGAGCGCTGCCGAGGAAAGGTTAAAAAATCACTGGTTAGAAAATAAGAAGCGATTGCTTGAGCAAATTAGGAGCGAACAAGGATCGGTACTTGTTGGGTCGCTTGAAGTTACCCAGCATGACTGGCACACTAACTATCGCTAACCCGGGACGAATGACGCTACGTCATCTAGCTGTGAAAAACAGCGGCATTAATGATGCCGAAACTGCGATGGATTCGCTGCTCAGTAGACAAGTGCGAATGGCGACCAATTACAGGTAAAAACATGAAGTCAGAAGAAAGGGGCACGCGTTACTTCGTCTTAAAAATCTTTCTGTCGCACCAATCTTTCTGTCCTACATCCGCTATTGTCCACCAAGCACTCCTCACTCCTCAATCCCGCCCGGTCGTCTTCAGACCATGTCCAATCCACAACATGTGCCTCATGGTTCCCCAGATTGCTGTAACGGGATATCGCTAACCACGGCGGCTGACGTGGATCCAATCATAGCGAGCGCAACGACCGCCAGTAAATCCGTTTGCAGACGCTCCAACATGCATGAAGACCGCCCGAATCGCCGAAACGATTGCCATCAAGTAAGCATCGCCAGTCGGCAAACAGTACGGATCAGATGACACGCGTGGACACGCTTGCCATTACCCACCAGCCCTGCCGCGTGCTCGCCTGCTTCGGATGGTTCTGGCTAAACGGCTGGAACAACGCAGGTGCCCCATTCTCGCCAGAGCCCAGAAGTGCACCCAAGCCCGGTGCCCGCAGCATCACTCTTGGCAGAGAAGACATGGAACCACAGATAAACTAAAATGGACGCAGACTTTTAAATGGATGAATCTGTGTTCATCCGCGTTCATCTGTGGTTGGCTAAGTTAATGAGCCGAGAACCCCAGTGATCGACCACGCGGCAAGCCAGACTGAAGAACAGTCGCCACTGGAGACAGGCACCGAACTCCGCGGGCAACACGCGATAGCTGCCACGTCGAAGGCCCACAACCCCATTCCGCCACGCCCGCTCTTCCGCCAGTTGTTGATGGGGTTTGCACAGGAGCAAACGGAGACAACAGAGCTCCAGTCGGCAATCCCACCGTTGACACCGTTCCCTCCAGCGAGCCGCTGCACGAACCACCGAGTGATCTATCGTCGCGGACCAACGCAGGAAAAGGCAAGCTAAACGATGCAGCTTACGATCGTTCGAACCGTCAAAAACGAAGCGTCACCAGGAGTGCGGTCGCAGACGGTCTGCGCAGGTCGCGAAACACACGGCCCGCAAACGCATCGGCAGGCTATTAGAACATCCAGAAAGCGGCCCAGTTGCTGGATCCAGCTTGGCACACCGGGCCATCCCCGCCGCCATCATCAGTCCTGCGGTCACGCGACAAGAAAGCAAAACCCTTAAATTCTCTAGGTGATCGCTGAATCTTCAAAGCGTTCCACCGGCCTTCTAGAATCAAGGCCTTGAACATCGACTCCGCTCGTGCCTCGCTCCGCGATGTCAAAGCCTTAATTGTTATGCCGTCTGGCTTGCGTTGTCGGTCACGAAAGCGACAGCAACAACCTTCGACCGTTCTTACGAACAGATTCGACGGCCGGTATCAACAGCTCAAGTGCTTCTTTGGCACGTTCTGGATCGACTTTCTCTTGTTTCTCGGTGATGTTGACTGCTTCAAACTGGTCATTTAGAGAGTGGATTGCTGAATCGAATTCGCGTACCGCGTTAATGAATTCTTCGAATCGGGCAACCTCGCCTTCCCCCCAGAACTTCTGAATCCATGCAAGATAGACGTACTCCTTTTTCCGAAGTGTCGAGATCGACTCGTTATATTCGGTGATCAGTCCCGTCAGTGACATTCTGTTTGTCCATTCATACTCGATGAACTCTGTATTTAGTTCCGCAATGTAGATATACTGGCTGACCTCAGTCGCTAACTCTTCGCATTGCGTCGTTCGCAAGTCAGCGCGATTCAGCGCGATTCAACGCGAACTTCACTGATTCAGTGATCCTTGCGGAAAATAGCCCAAGCATTGCGATCACCAAACCGACGAACCACGTCGCCGTCTGCGTCTTGAGAGACTTCAGTATTCCATCCAGCAGTCCACTGGCACGAGTGTCGTCAGGATTTGGACATACATCAGACCTCCAAATCACGGCATAACGTCAACAATCACGTGGTTGCCGCGAACGACTCACCACTTCAATCAACTCAACTCGGCGACTCACGTGCATCGTTTCGTTCGCCAGTCTTTAGCTTCACGTAATCAATGTGGCGGAAGCCCTGCTCCAGCCTCGGTGAAATTGAAACCAGATTCCGCCCAGCCTTCAATTACCTTTGACTCAATAATCTCGATGTGGCCGTCCAAAAAAAGGTAGTTTGCGGTGTCGCCTATATGCCGACTGCGAGCAATATACTTGTCTACGATTGGCAGTACCAATCCGGCGGTGATATTGGTGGTTGTGAACCACGTCTCCGGATTCATGTCCGGCGGTGACGCCGGATCAACGACAAGAGGGCCGCCATTATGCTCCAACCATTCCATTGTCGAATGCGTTGCGTTGAACACCAACGGATCATTTTCCATTTCGAGATTGCGAAAGTATCCAAAGCCATCGGGCGAGTCAGGACAGGGAAATTGGTCTCGAAACAATGCGGTATCAAAGTGGAAACAGCGCAAGTTGTTGGCACACTGGGTCCGGCGTGTGGTAGCTCTGGCGGACTGGACTGCGGGTAGCAATAAAGCGATGCAAATCCCAAGGATGAGGAACACCACAAGAAGCTCAATCAGTGTCACACCGTCGCGCTGCAGTGAGGAAACTTTTAGAACACGCATGTTGACTCTGGCGAACGGTGGAAATCACGGGGGGACGGAGAGTTGATCATCCATTGTAGCAAACGCCGCAAGCCGTCCTCTCGTGCATGCCATTGTTCTGCTTTCACTTTGTTGCGGGAAAACTCATGGGTTCGGCCGTCGGACCGATGGTAGCCAATTTCTTGTTCGGTAACCGAGAAGTGGAGTACGTTTGGAAACCGGGAAACTCTACATCCCCGATAGCTCGTGACATTTCTTCAATCGAGGCGACGGAGCTTGGCACTGCGGCGCGACGTACTGCAGCAGTGACCCGTTCGTATTCCTCCTCAGCAATTAGATCCATGGCGTCGGTGTACTCTTCGTAGTCGCCGAAGGGCTGTGACATCCTAACGTGTTGTCCGCGGTACTCGATCGTGAGGTTCGTCATCGTATTTGAGTCGCGATTGGCACAGCCAAGTAGTAGCACCACGAAGACCAGTGTTAATCGCATTTAAACAGCAGAACGTTAGGTTTTTGCAGGCCGGGAGAGTTGACGTCCCATTGCCAAAACGCCCGCAAGCCCGGCTCCGGGCGAGTAGAACGGTGTCTCTCGGATGCTAGGATACGCTTTGTGTTCACGGTTTGCCACAGATTTCTCCTTGGGGTGTCACCATATTTGATCCTTGTCCAATTGATCACCGAACCCTCTCAGAACCGGACTGGCGCCGCCGGCGCATCCGGCTCCCAGCCGACACCTCTCACCTGGCATCACTTCGCACTCCCCAATCGCGATCAAGTCCGCGTCACCAGCACTTGCCCCGTGGAAATCCATCTGATTCGCAGCGAATACCGCTGGCAAACGCTTGCCCGCGAATCACGCCAATGATCGCGAATGAGTGCGACATGACAAAACTGCCAAGGGACAATCGCGCCGCAACCTACGACTCGAGCTAACCGCGGAACCAGCGGCAATCGAAGACTTGTTGAACCATGTACACAAATCAATGCCCCCGGAGCCCAATAAAATCGTCCTCCCCTGATGTCCAAAAACAGGCAAAAAAATGGGTGACAAAAAGATGAAGATCAAAAAAATCCCACGCGTTACTTCGTCTCAAAAAATTCTTCTGTCGCATCACTCTTTCTGTCTGCCATCCGCTTTTTCACCAGGAGTGCCAGAGCAACGATTCAGTCTGTGCCATGCTCACTCCTCACTCCTCACTCCTCACTCCTCATGACCGTGTCTCCGTGTCTCCGTGTCTCCGTGTCTCCGTGTCTCCGTGTCTCCCTGTCTCCCTGTCTCCCTGTCTAGCTGTCTCCCTGTCTCCCTGTCTCCCTGTCTCCCTTCCCACTCGCTCGTCTTCAAGCCATTTCCAGTCCGCGACGTGGATGTCATGGAGATCCGTCATGTTCGGCTAATTCGTTCCATCGTTGCGGCCGATCATCTTGGAGAGGGTTTTCAGATCGGTCGATTCAGATAGATAGGTGACAGATCCGTCGGACATCGCAACATAGACGCCCTCAGCGTGGTTCGAGTAGATCGATTGCTGGTTGTCGTGATTGATCGAGAATTTTCCGGGCAGTAGCCTCCACGTCAGTGAATTGCTAGCGGACCAAGCTATCTGGCCAGCATACGTGGCGTCTGGGTTAGTCGATGTCGCATTCGGCAGCCCGTCAACCATGTGCAATGGCCGACCTCCGCGTTCCACGACCATAATCGTTTGTGAAAGACCATCGGAAATGTCTTTGAAGCGTCCCTTGCTGTGCGCAAGCAGGAGTTCTTCGGTATCCAGTGGATTGCCATATGGGTTTACACGAAAGTTAGGTTTCCCCCAGACTCCCCAAAGGATGCCTTGCTCTGCACCAGTGCCCGCCAAAGCATCGTAGTCACTCCGCACCACATGATATCGATCCTCAGGATTGCGATTGGAGGGATTTCGCTTCTGCGGAAACGACATTCCCGTATCGGAAGAGGGCGAGGTTCCGCTCGGGCAGATGTAGCTCGAAACGACGGTGTTGGCTACCGTTTCATTTACTCGATCAGTTGCCAGTACGTGCCAATCGATGGCATCGTGAAGCGATGACTGTTCCATGTACGGCAATAGGGCTGCCCGCCACGAGTGCATGTGGAACTGATCCCACACTTCGAGCGGATAGCTCAGTGATGTACCGCCGTAGGGAGATGGGAAACTCTTGTGCGAATTGTGAAATGTATGCACCGCTAGTGAGGTTTGCTTCAGGTTGCTCTGGCACTGGGTCTTGCGTGCGGATTCTCGGGCTGCTTGGATTGCCGGAACAAGGATCGCAATCAGGATAGCGATCAGCGTAACGGTGACGACGATCTCAATAAGCGTCAGTCCACACCGTTGTATCTTGTTCACGCTGGTCTCGGCTTGCATACGGTCGCGAGGCATTTTGGGATCAAGCATTACTGGTTTGCGATAACGGCGGTGATGTGCGGGCGGCGCCGAACGAGTTTGCCATTGCCAAAACGGCGACCATCGCCGCTCCGTATCATCGCATGGTTACGCCTCTTTGTTTGCTCTGCGGGCGAACTGGCCCACGGTCAACTGGTAGTTTAGCACATTGCCATCATCGAGCCGTATCGTATGCAGAACGTTCTGTGATTCTGTGCGGGTCACGAACGACAATTGATTGAACGCGATACGTTGATCGAATACATCCAAATCGGCTTTGGATCTGAGATCCGTACATTGGACCGACAGCCCGTCGCCCTCCGTGACGATGACTCGAAAGTCGCCAAATACTCCGTGTGTTTCCCATTCACCGAGAAATGGTTGAGGATTCTCTGGGTCTTGATATGAATTTCCCATCCAGATTACCGGAAAGCCGTCGAACGTTTGCTTCAATGGCTTCGGGCAAGACGTCAAGTGTTCGTCGTCCACGGTTAAGTGCAAAACGTACGCACCACCGTGATAGATGCCAACGTAAATATCGGTCACAGGGAACGCAGAAGACGCGGCAAGCCGCGCCGCGGCCATGGTTGGAACCCAGAACATCTCGTGGGTGTAGGCGTTCCATTTCGACAGACACGATTGCCGGACATCGTCAGGCAAAGCAAGCCATTCGTTATAGTTCTCAATCGTCATTAAGGACTGATCCGATGGCGATAACGACACGGTTCAGCGGGGCCGTGCGAACGATTCTCCACTTCAAAAATATTAACTCGCGGACTCAGGTGCAACCAAGGATTCCCCGCTCTCATCCTGCGGCTTCGGTGATCGCGAAACCCGCAAAAGCAAGTTGAGCGCAACGGCAAGCATCCAACCTCCGACAGCGTACGTGAAGATCATTGGTGCCTCAAGCGGCCAAAACTGGCGATATCCTATCAACGCTCCAAGAAAACCCCCAAGGTAACATCGAAGAATGTCAAGAGCATTTGTTCGGGTCACCAAGCAGATCAGGGCAATGCCAGGCAAGCCAACCATCGAAATCAACGAAGGGTGACCGATCAACGGCCTTGATGCCCAGGCGTAGATCGTGATTGCAAGTACGAGCGCGAGCCCAACTTGCGTTCGGGAAAGCTGTCGGTTGAGGCGGGGCATCGAGATGCGTTCGCGGATGACGAGGTCACGTTGAGCCAAGGTGCAGCCAGCGAAATGAATGGGCTAGTGATTTCAGTCGGATAACGCCACCGATCACGGGGCAGCGACGAGTGATTGTCCAATTGAAAACGCTCGACTTCGCCGCTCGGGTGCATTGGCGGGTTCCCCGTACTTCAAACACCATTGCAGTCTATCCCATGGCGAATCGGATGACAGCTTTGAAGTCTGTAACCGGCCATGGCGGTGCTTCCGCGCCCGGGGGAGCGATGTACAAATAAAGGTTGGCCTCACCGTCGATCAGAATGCATGTGGCACATTCGTCGTCAATTCGACCAACAGGGTAGTAGTCGCGTCCGTCAGAATTTCGTGCGTTCAGGATATGTTGTATATCGTCGTCGCATTCGACCGGTGAGATCGTGACCTCTCCCCGAACGTCAATCGTAAGGCCACCATAGCGTCTTAGAAATTCCTTTGCGGCGGCGTGTATCGGCAGTTCTGATGGGAGGCTGAGCGTCGACAATTCGCATTAGTACGATTCCGACCAGCCTGCCCGGCGAACAGCAGCCCAAACATCAATCGGGCCTGGGCGACCGTTGATGAAGTCGCGTAGTGATGCGAGCCACTTTGGTATGTGAATTTCCTTTGTCGGGGAACGTCACGCGTCACCCTGTACGCGCGCGAGACTTTCAACTTCAAGACCGCCCGACTCGCGTACTTGGGGCGAGTAGAACGGAGTCTCTCGGGTGTTAGGATACGCTTTGTGCTCACGGTTTGCCACCGATTTCTCTTTGGGGTGTCACAATGTTTGATCCTTGTGCAATTGATCACCGAACGCTCTCAGAACAGGACTGGCGCCGCCGGCGCATCCGGCTCCCAGCCGACACCTCTCACCTGGCATCACTTCGCACTCCCCATCGCGATCAAGTCCGTAATGCGAGCACTCCGGTTCTTGAAAATTCGCCTGACTCGTGGCGAATACCGCACCTAAACGTCTGCCCGCAAATCCTCGCTAATCACTGCGAATGAGCGATGCATGACGGAATTGCGAACAGAAAAATGGTTGACAGAAAGATGAAAACCGAAAAATTGAGGACTCGCTTCTCAGCCTACAAATTTTTCTGTCGCAACAATCTTTCTGTCTTACACCCGTTAATCCTTGGCACGTGCGAGCACAACAAACCAGTCTGTACCGAGAACGCCGGCCAGCAAGCCAGACTTCCCTCGTACGGCATTACCCGAAGTCAACGGAACTATGCAGTCATCCGATTCCCAAAGAGTCATTTGCCTTTGTCGCCTTTTCGGCTTCGCGGGCATACTCGATTTGTCATGATTGGAGTTCATAGTCAGATCAAGAACTTTTGGGCGTCACTGGTTGCCTTGAAGACGCAGTGCAAAAGCGCGAGTGGATCTTCGACTCCGGGACTCTCGATGTCGCTCGCCAAGACGCGACCGCGAGTTTCGCCTTCGGGCGTGCACACACCGTGGGCAGCATCCAACAGGAAACCAAAATTTCGGAGCTAATCCCGTTCACGGTCGCGCAAACCACCTGCGATCCATTCATCCTCACTACCTCTGCCGTGTACGCTTCAAGCTACGACTTCAGCTAATGATGCCTATACGCAGCCTGCAACACTCAACACTGGGCCTGTGGCTAGCAGTTACCCAGGCGATCCTTCGCACCCGCTCGTCAATCAGACCTTGCCAGTCCGCACGTTCACCGATTTGTTAGCCGTCATCCGCAATACGCATTGGATCAACGGCAAAGGGACAGCTTTCCAATTGGTCGTTTTCCGTTGTCTGTGCTTTATCATTGCAGGCTTGGCAGCATGTGCGCCACGCAATCCCGGGACCAATTTTCCCGCATGAAGAACAAGCATTCGTAGCTAGCCCTGCGGTTGTTAACGCAACAAATACAGTAAAGCCGCAGATCGCAGCAAATAGGTCAATGGGTTGCAGCATGCTGAGCGTTGACGCGACTGCAAGCAGAATTGCAATCGCAAGTCCAGGCATCCACAGTCGGTGCCTTATTCGTGGGTGAACGATTTCGGAAAACGAACCAAAGATCGCAAAATAAACGAACGTTGCGACTAAGGAGTAGTCAAAAAGCCATTTTGTCATTGATTTGTGCCGAATGCTGAGTCCAACAGTTGTGGGCATCCCAGTCGGGTAACGACCCGCATCACCCGGCACGCGCGGAAGATTCTCAATTTAAAGAACGCTCGGCTCGCGTGCTCGGGTGCACGCGAGGGTTCTGTGCGTCTATCTCTGTTTGGACACGTTCGTCTCAGTCTCAGTAACCAGTTGCTCAAGAGGTTCGCCAAGTTCTTCACGGCGAAGATGTTTGAACCGAATCGTTCCCTCCGGATCCAGGACATAGACGGTTGGCCAGGCTCGAACATTCCAATTAGTTGTAATGGGTCCGTCGATGCCATCGGGGCCATTCCAGAATGACCGCCAAGGAATCGCATTGTCTCTAACTGAATCCTGGGCAGACGTTAAGGTGTCGTCCGCATTTACGCCGACAATTACAAATGGTCGGTCCACAAATTTTGCATAAAGCTCTTTTTCGTGTGGAATGTCCCCGATGCAAGGACCGCACCAAGACGCCCAAAAAACTAGCAGCACAACCTTGCCACGATGATCACTTAATCGCATGGGTTTGCCATCTACGTCAGCCCCAACAATATCAGGTGCAGTTACGCCGATTGCCAAGTGTCTTAACTCGTAAATTTCGCGACGAGCGCGATCGCTCAACTTCTCGTCGCCCCGCGCTGTTGGTACGTCAGGATAGTCTGAGGTGACCAATTTAAAACAGCGAATCGCCTCGGATTGAAGTTGTTCGATGTCTTGATTAGCAAGAAACCGGTCGAGATTCGCTCTCACGCGAGAGTCCGAATATTCGCCAAAGGCACCTACGCCTGGGCGTTTCGCCCATGAATTGGGCAGACACATGTCTCGTTTCTGCGACAAGAGTCTTCCAAGAAAGAAGCACGCTTCGGCACGGAGTTCGTTTGAATCGCCTTCAACCATAAGAGTACGCAAGAAATTTTCAGACTGCTTCGATACGCGTACTTGGGCACAGAGGTTGCGAAGTTTCTTTTCGCGGTGCTTTTCTAGGATCAACTCGATCGCGCGTTCATAATCGTCAAACAAATCTTGATCAAACTCACCAACGGAGTTCCCCATCTTCAAAACTTCCAAAAGTGCATCAAACCCCTCCTGGCTCGATCCAGCGTCTTCCGCGAAGGAAGTGAATTTCGAAGCAAATGACCAGCCGGGCCATTCCCGATAACGCGCGATCGAACCGTCCTCAGTCTTGACGCCGTCATATTTCACCTGCCACGCCTCCGTACTCGAAGCGTACTCACGCTGAAGCTGTTGGAATTCGTCCTTCAGCGATTGGGCAACGAGGACGTCGACGCAGAGAGCAGCAAGAATTACCGTGTAAAGTAGATGACGCATTTTTCAAACTCGGATCTAAGCACAGAACGGAAGCGATAACCGAGTCGCGGCGGGAGATTGTCAATTGTCAAAAACGACGACTCCGCGACTTCGGTTGATCGTATGGTTCGTCTTTATCGCGAGGTCTTTCACGCAGTTGAATCCTATATTCAGTCCATTACTTCACAGTCGGGGAGTAATTTTCTCAAATCCATAATTCCCTCTTTCGTTAAACCGGAATTCTCGAGGTGAAGCCTCTCAAGATTGCTCAATAAAACAAGATTCCCAATCGCAGCATCGGTAATTTGAGGATTGTCCATAAGGACCAAAGTTTTTAACGCAGGAAACTCTTGCAAACCGAGCAGTCCATCGTTGGTTACTGCCGTCCCGCTTAGGTCCAAGGTAGTTAAGACTGGAAGTGAACTGAGAGACGACAATCCTTCGTCACCAACTTCCGTGTGGTCCAATACAATAGTATCTAATTGTGGCAGTGTTGTTAGGTGCTCCAGGCCATCGTCAGTAATTTTTGTATAACTGAGAAAGATACGTCCGTAGTGAACTCTCCCTAGGATGACCTTTAGGTCCTCGTCATCGGCATTCGTTTTTTGGAGGTTTACTGTGAAGACTTTGGCTATCCCCCACGATTCAAGTGTCTCGTCGGAAGCTCTTGCTCTGACCCAATCCGGAAGATCGGAGCAATCAAAATAGGTCGTGCCACCAAGAGAACTCACCCTGTTACTAAGATTTCGTCGTTCAAAAAAGGGACGGAGCAGAACAAGACCACATGCGAATGCTGCAACAAACAGAAGCATAGATCTCAGTGTGAATCGTCTGAACCGACGTGTGTTCATTTGGTGGTTGCAAATTGAGAGTTGATGAGGGCATTAGTCCCACGTTTTTATCCACTAGACGAACGACCGGCATCACCGGGTGGGGAGAGTAAAGTTGTCCATTTCAAATTCGGCCGCAAGCCCCGCTCCGCGTGAATGCCATGGTTATCCCACAGACGTGGCGGGTCGTGGCCGACGAAGGCGTTCGATCATACCACGAAGAACCACGCGATCTTCCGGCAAGTAGTACCTGTAGTGTGCCATCACCTCGCTGCCAGTGGAATCGTGCACAGAGAAGACGCCCATCCACTCACTGACGAATTCAGGATCGACATCGCCAAGTTCGATGGATACTGGTTGAGAGCTGAAGATCAAGGTGGGTCCAGACAGCGTGCGCCCATCTATGTTGACGTCGAAGTTGCGAATATCGACCGCGCAGGCCCAAAACGCCGCGCGTATCACGACGATGAATACCGCCCAGCCATACGGGATTTGTAACCATCGTGTAAGACAATAGATCACGATCCCAATGGACAAACTACTCATCGTAGTAGCGAGAAAAAATCGCCATCGACTTGCCGCGAATGTTAAGCGTGGTGGATCGGGAGAATTCACGATATTTGCATGGGATAACGGTAGCCGTGACCGGGGACGGCGATTAGATTTTCCATTTGTAAAAACACGATGCCGTCCTCCGTGTGAATGGCTTGGTTATCCGCCGCTAGTTGCCAGACGGTTGAACCGCCGTCGCATCAACGGAAGTAGCGGAGTCCTTCGGTAGCGTTTTTTCAGAAGGCAGCTTGGCGATCAAGTATTGCTTTGAGCCAGTCCCCAGCACCGTAATCTCGGCTGGAGCCGGATCGGAGCCCTCGATCGCAAACGTGAATTTGTGAAGACCCTTCGGAAGAACAAATACAGGTGTGATGTCCTGCGGTCCAACCATCGCATGCCCGACGAAATCACCGTCGATCGTTATTCGGATAGGACGAATCTCGTCAGCCGGAAGAAATAGATTGCCAACTCGAGCCATTGGTTTTTGGGCGCCAACCATTCCGGTCATCATTGGTTGCGTTCGAGACTGTTGCGATTGAGGCGTAATGAAAACAATGTGGACAGTTGAGTGTCCAGTCGGAACAGGAGCTTCGGCGAGGCATGCCGCGGGTGACATCGCAACTATGGCGAGGAAGACCGAAAGACAGCGATTCATGGCGTCATCAATTTTTGAAAGGTAGGTAGCGGATTTCAGTCGGGTAAGGTCGGGGTTGACCGGGGCCGAGCGAATGAGCAACCACTGCCCAAAGACACTTTCGAGGCCTCCGCGTCCAACCCATGGTTATGGCTTCTTCGTTGGGGTGATCCAAAACATCATACCACGAGATTTCCCCTTAGGTTCGCTATAGGTGGTTGGCGAAGTCTGTTCATGCAGCCGGCGACGATGCAAGATTATCGGTTCATTGAAGTCGCAAACCTGCGGACCATTTCGTCCAGCGGTCATGAGGGAGGCCGATCCATCGGAAAATTCGTCACGCGATTTGAGTGTTCCATCACGAACGACATTTCCGTTTCCAAAATCCAGTTTTAGTACGTAGCCAGCGTCGAGATCATTTGTGATCGACGCCGTAACCAACACACCGTTCTGTTCGGAAGGTATTTCAACACCCAGGAATGATGGCGAGGGCGCACCGCTCTTCGGAATCTCTTCGGTAACGATACCTGCGTCAAATTGAGTTCCCGGTGGTGCGAAGACACGCCACCGCCACGAGTATTCTTCACCCGTCGGCACCTCAATGAGATTTACCTTTGAAACGTCTGCGGGGACGAGATAACCCAATTCTGCTCGCAACATCTCGACTTCGCGACGCAGGACGGAGTTGCGAGCTTGAAGCATCACGAACGCGAGGACGAGCGCAAGAAACGCAACGAATACAAGGACCGCTCGTAGACTAAAACGCTGCATTCCGCTCCATGCCATAACGATTCGCATCACGGGGTGGCGGGAGTTGATATTGACTTAAAGACAGACTGGCCACCGCCACTCCCGTGCATGCGATGGTTCGTCAGTCTTCAAAGGACGGGTGGAGCTTGGTCAGGTATTCGTCAAAGCTTTCAGCAATGAGATAGCAATTCTCATAGCCCCATGGGCGCTCCGGCAATTCTCCTCCGTCACGCATGCGAAAAAATTCCTTGATCGACGGGGCAAGACTTGGGTACTTGGACAGGGTTTCCGCCGTCCAGAAATATCGCATTTCAGTGTCTAATGCATAGACACAGCCGTGGTCTATCCCGGCAACAGAAAGGCACGTCGTCATTCCGAAATGGCCATGAGCAATGCAGATCATATTGCGAGGAGTGACGTCTGAATCAAGTAGCCTGAGCATTCCTTTGAGGTTGCCAATCTCTACAATGTTCGATTCCCCAAACGGTGTCGGTACAGCACATTCCGCAAGCAAATCGTCAACGTAACCACCACCGTTAGTGTCTTTCAGAAACGAGAGCAACTGCTTGGGTAGGGTGACGCCAATAGCACGCTCAATATCTGCGACAACCGACGCATCAAATGGTTCTTTAGCTTCGAGTCTGAGATGGGATGGCCAGGGCATATACGATTTTCTGACGAACGGTGGTCGTAACCGGGCGACCGCCCAAGAGTTTCCATTTGTAAGCGCGCTGCCGGTCGCTCAGGGCGAGTAGACCGAGGTCTCTTCGGTTTAGGTTAAGCTTTGCGTTCCCTGTTGGCCACCGGTTTCCCTGGTGGTGTCACAAGATTTTAACCCTGCCTCATTGACCCTCGGCCCCTCTCAGATCCGGACGTGCGGGGCTACCGCATCCGGCTCCCAGATTTCACTTCTCACCGCCACACACCCCCTGCCGGTTCATCGCGATCAGGTCCGTCAAACATTTCGGATTCGCCAAAGGATGAAGATCCGTGAATCGATTGAAATCGGTCCAGTTCACATAGCTCTTTTGACTGCGACGACTTAGGTGACGCTTTGCCATCCGGCGAACCTTGCTACGGTACGCCATCAGCATCGGCCAATTATCATTGATCCCATAGTACTGATAGTGCCCGCGAAGTTTCGCGTTCAAGACTTGCCACATTTCGCCAACCGCAGTGGAAAGCTGATGATGAAACCAGAGCCGCATCTCTCTCAACTTCACACGCAGCTTCTTCCCCGACGTTTTCCTCTTCAGTTTGAACTTGCCCGCTCTTGAGAGACCGCAGTAGTGAGTGAATCCGAGGAAATCGAAGGTCGCTGGGGCCCCTTCACCTCGCCGCTGGCTATCGCGACGCGCGAAACGTCCAAAACGAATCAACTTTGTTTTCTCCTCGGCGATGGATAACGAGAACCGGTCAAGTCGCTTGGGCAAAACCGCTTGGTATCTCCTCGCGTCCGATTCCAACTCGAAGCAGCAGATAAAATCGTCGGCAAAGCGTATCAAGTACGCTTCACCGCGAAGTCTCGGCCGCACCTCTTGTTCGAACCACTCGTCTAACACGTAGTGCAAGTACACGTTAGCTAACAACGGTGAGAGACTTGCTCCTTGTGGAACTCCGTCTTCGGTCGCCTGCAATTTGCCATCGACCATCACACCCGCTTTCAGGAAACGGCAGATCAGCCGAAGCATCTTGCTGTCGCTGATGCGTTTCCGCAAAAGCTCGACAAGACGTTCGTGAGACACGTTATCAAAGAAGCCTTTGATGTCGGCGTCACTGACCCAGTTCACTTTCCGCGTCGCAATGATCCCGCCAAGATTCGCTAGTGTCCCGTGACACGATTTCCCAGGGCGATAACCATACGAAAAGTCATAGAAGTCGACTTCGTAGATTTGCTCCAAGATCATCACGATCGCGCTTTGGACAAGTTTATCCTCCACGCAAGAGATACCAAGCGCTCGCGTCTTCCCATTCCCTTTGGGGATGTTCTTACGCAAGCTTGGCATCGGACGATAGCTGCCCCGGTGCAGTCGACTGAGCAGTTCCCGAAGATTCCCTTCGAGATTCTCTTCGTAGTCTTCCACCGTGACGCCATCGACTCCTGGCGTTTTGCCTCGTTTCAATCGGCGAAAGGCGTACCATAGCAGCTCATAGTTGAGCAGCGAGAAGAGGTTATTAAACACCTCTTCTGGGTGCGTCTCCGCTCTTTGGGTGATGCGATCCAAGCGGTCCAGCACCGAAGTCTCACCACTGAGTGTGGGCGGTGGGGCGTCTTGGTCGCGAAAAATCCTGACCGCCTTCCCTACACCGGTATTACCCGGCTTCTCGCTACCCAATTGGACTTTGGGCGGCTGCGGTACTATGCG